>NZ_JBHFKZ010000037.1:0-50493 GCF_042879375.1 Photorhabdus sp. RM323S | reverse complement strand
AGAATATCAGGGTCACCCGATTCCGGAGTAAATGGGGCAAGGTGTGGATGTTCTTGCGCCGCGTGATGCATATCCTGCTTTATTTGCGAAAGTGCTTCCCGATAGAAGTCTTCAAAATTCTTCATATTTATGTCTGTCTCTTTTATATTCAACTATTAATGTGAATTTATATTTATACCTGAGAAATATCAAGGTTGATATTTCAAAGATGTGTAAATTTAGCTTTATAATAGTCAATAATGTAAATTTTATAGGTGTTCAGGTAACGGGATTATTTAAGTTATTTCAAGGGTTTTGGTTTTATGAAGTTTGCTTTAATTAAGTTATGGCACCATGATAGTCAGATGTAATAAGCTGAAATTAATAGTTAACTAATAATTAATATGGTAAATAAATGTGACGTTCCATTATTTTGGTTGGAGATCCTGTATCCTGTCCAAAATGTGATGGTAATCGAAACCGTTATACCCGGTGTAAAAGATCGGCCGTTCACGATCGATAACTAATGGTGCCTGACGGTGTGAAAAAATACAGCTCATCCGAAAGGTGAGAGAATTATCAGATGCTGCTTACCCGACTCATGTGCTCTGAACCGAAGTCAGACTCCGGTTCTTTATATATTAAGTTATTTTTTCATTTTATGAATAAAGCGCTTTTACAGGCAGGGAAAGAGAGTTGCCTGTGAGCACTTTTTGTAGAAAGTCAGTCAGATTTTTCTGATGTTTTTCAAACTCTTCTTTGCCAAACATTGCTGAATCAGCATCAAGATCAACAATTAATGCTCCGGCATCGACTTTCCCGCGATAGATAATGTTAAAGCTAGAGCAATCATAGAGCCCACTGGTGAGTATATGACGTTTAACCTGGCAATCGACAAAGTTTGGAGAGTCAAAAGGTAACACGTTGATGAGTGGCGAAAATAAATAACGGGTATCTTGAGGTAGTTTATGATCTAAAAAGATCTGTTCTATACGATATCTGGCATGAGTCCGTTGAGTATGAAGCGCGTTGATTGTTTTTTTCAAAAAGGTTTCTAATATTTCATCCGGGTTGGTGTTTATCAATAAGGGAAGAATATTAGTCATTAATGCCGGTGTATTGGTTCTGAAACGGGTTCGGCGATTCATATAGGGGAGCCATAACGACATTGAATATTCACCATTTTGTGTCTGTGCAGCGAAATAGTGAAGCAGGTAGATGCTTGAAAGCGCCACTAACAGATCAGGCCAGGCGATACCTGTATCAGCCGATAGACGTGTTAAACCTGTGACAATATTCCCGGAGAGCACACAACTGGTGTAATGGTGTTTGGTGCTATAGTCGGCACGGGCGATATCCACGGTTGGAAGGTGCACGGATGAAAGATAATTTTGCCAGTATAAGCGATCCTTTTCATATTGCTCGCTGTTACAGTACTCTTGTTCTTCAGTAAGGTAGCTGCTGAGTGAGTGAAAAGAAGCATCGGCACTGGCTTTACCAAGATAGTACGAATAGAAATGCGCACAACGATGTTCAATGAGCGCCATACCAAATCCATCAAGCAGAATATGATGAGCCCGGTTGTACCAGAGATAATGAGATTCGCTTAATTTAAATAGCCACTGAGCGGATAGCAGCTGAGTTAATAAATTCAGCGGAGATTCCACATCGGCCCGCATAAGTTGCAACGCTGTGTGGAAGGGATCGGGCTGCGTCTGTAAATCGATGAATTTTAACTGTGGTGTGGCGGCTTGATTCGGTTGTTGTAAAGGAAACAGCTGTTCTTTAAGGCGTTTAAAACGGACAGAGAGTATATCTGTTTCACTGGTCACTGTCGTTATTGCTTTGCAAAGCGCCTCTTGATCGACATTGCCCTGAATATCAAGATAGTGAGCGACAGTCGAAACAACTTTTTCGGAATGCAGGCTGAACTCATGCCAGTAATATTGTTGTGCCTGCGTCAATGGCATCCAGCGAGAAGTTTGATCGATGTTTAACATGGTAAACCTTATGAATTCATCATAGAAAATAGAATAAAAAATAAAAAAAACAGATAAAATTTTCTTCTATGTTTGTGATAGGTGTTCATACAATGTTAAGCCACGATATTCCCGTCTGAACAAGCCAACACATAATCGCCTATTTATTCTCATGACATTCATTCTCCTGTTTGATCACCATTTTTCGTTGATTGTTTCTGGCTGAAATCTGAATTGGTTTTATATCTGAGAAAATGAAACATTTGTTGTGCGATACAACAAGAATGTGACGTATTTCGTGATCAGCGTTATTGTATATGATAATCATTATTAATCTCATTGTCGGATATTAGACAAAATGATACATTACGTCCACTTTGGATTATCTGAATGGGTATGCGAGGTTTCTGCATCGCAGATCCACAATCACTGTCTGAGAATGCCGGAATGAAATCGATATTAACCCTTGTATATGGCTTGGTAATTACTCTGGTCACTCTATTTGGGGGGACTGTTTATGCTGCAAACGCGAAAAATGCAGCTCAGACGGAAAGCCTTTCTTGGCCAAGAGAGTTTAAAAATGCGGATGGCACTATTACCACTATTCCGACAAAACCACAGCGTATTTTATCGACCACTGTTTCGATAACCGGAATACTGTTATCGATTGACGCGCCTGTAGTCGCGAGTGCAGCGGCTATGAATGGGAAATTTTTCGCGCAATGGGAAAAGGTTGCTCAAGAGCGGAAAATTGAAAAGCTCTGGCCGGCCGGCAATATTGATCTGGAAATGGCTTATGTTGTCGCGCCCGATCTGATTGTGGTTTCTGTGAACGGCGCTGATTCCGCATATGCTCAGGTAGAACAACTTAAACAAATCGCGCCTACGATTATCTTAGATTATGGTAAACAGACATGGCAGGGTTTAGCGACTGAATTAGGAAAGGCGACAGGGCTTGAAGATAAAGTTGCGGTCAGAATTACTGGTTTTGATAATTATCTTGCTGAGTGCCGGGCAAAAATTGCTATCCCCGAAGGTAAGGTGAATATTATCAGCTATGCGGGGCCGGGAACCGTTAACCCTATATCAACGAGTATCAGCCCACATGCTTTGTTGCTTTCACAGCTTGGGTTTACTATCGAGTCGGCAGATCCAGCCTGGCATAATAATGCAAATAAAACTGGGGACTTTGTTTGGGCACAATATGAAAATATTACGCAGTTAACCGCGCTCACGACATTTCTTTTAAGTGCAGGAGAGCACAGAGCGGCTGAATTCTTAAAGGATCCTGTACTTGCTAATTTGCCCTCAGTCAAAACAGGGCAAGTCTATGGTCTTGGTGTGAATTCGTTTCGAATTGACTATTACAGCGCAAAAGAAATTGCTGATAGCATTGTTAAACGGTTTGGCATTAAGCAGAAAGCGAAATAATTTAGCAATTGTTTGAACTGAATATGAAAAAATTGATTTTTTCAGTTGCTAATTCTGTTGCGCAATCCGATAACCGGCAATTCAAATTTCAACGAAAAGGGTTGCTGATTTGCGGGTTGTTACTTGTGGCATTTTCAGTTTTTAGTCTTTTTGTCGGGACCCGCCCTGTCACGATTAAAGTCACCTGGGAGGCATTCACCGCTTTTAATCCTGCCAATAGTGAACATTTATTGGTTCGTTACCTGAGAGTGCCCCGTACTCTACTGGCGATTATCGTTGGTTGTTCATTGGGTGTCGCGGGTGCCATTATGCAGGCGCTTACCCGTAATCCACTGGCTGATCCGGGTATTCTGGGAGTCAATGCTGGGGCAGCGGTTTCCATTGTCTCGGCAATTGCTTTTTTGGGTATTTCCGACGTTATTGGCTATATGTGGTTTGGTCTGGCAGGGGCGACAATTGCAGGTTGTGGCGTGTATCTGCTTGGGGGGATCCGGCATGGGTTGAACCCGGTAAGAATGGTATTGGCGGGCGCTGCACTGTCCGTTGTATTACTTGCTGTCACCCAGATTATCACCATAAACAGTGAAGATGAGGTATTTAATCAATTCCGACACTGGGTGGTGGGTTCACTTCAAGGACGAGGTTATGAGGTGCTTTTCCCTGTCTCCATTCTGGCGGCCTCAGGAGTGATGATTGCTTTGATGTTGACAAAGTCTCTTGATACGGTAGCACTTGGTCATGATCTGGAAAAATCACTGGGTGTTAACCAAACCAAAGTCTGGATCCTATCTGCATTGGTCATCATTATGTTATCTGGCGGTGCTACGGCAGCGGCGGGGCCCATTAGTTTCATCGGCCTGACCGCCCCCCATTTTGCTCGTTTAATTGCAGGGCCTGGTTATCGTTGGGTACTTCCTTATTCTATGTTGATATCTGGCGTCATGGTGGTTGCTGCTGATAGTTTGGGACGGGTCATAGGATATCCTGGGGAAATTAGTGTTGGCATTATGGTGGCGCTAATCGGAGGGCCGTTCTTTGTTTTCCTTGTCAGAAAATGGAAAATTGTTCAATTATGAGCAGACGGAATGATTATGAGACTGAGGTTAATATTTCAGGTAAGGTCTGGCGACTAGGAAAAGTGTCTCTTGTTTTTGTTCCCAGAAATCTTATGGTGATTTGTGCCATCTTGCTGTTGATTATGGTATTAGCGCTTTTTTCCATGACTATCGGAAAATTTAATATCACAATCGAACAAATTATCACTATTTTTTGGGGGTGGGGCTCCGGTACAATCAGCGAAAAGATCATCATGGATATTCGTTTACCTCGCGTGTTAACCGCAATTTTTGTTGGTGCGGCACTGGGGGTATCTGGTGCGGTTTTTCAGTCCATTTCCAGAAATGCGTTAGGCTCTCCAGATGTAATTGGTTTTACAGCCGGTGCGGCGACGGGGGCGATTCTACAGATAGTTTTATTTGATAATAGTGCAGTGCAAGTAGCGATTGCTGCTGTTGCCGGAGGAACGCTGACTGCGGTGATAGTGTATCTGTTATCTTTAAAATCCGGTGCAATAGGTGGGTATCGCCTCATCCTGATAGGTATTGGTGTGGGTTCAGTGCTAAGTGCCCTGAATGGCTTATTACTGGTAAAAGGAAATCTCGATAATGCCGTGATGGCAAATTTATGGCTTGCCGGATCACTTAATGCCCGAACATGGATACATGTTTTCCCTGTTTTAATGGGCGTTGTATTGCTGGTGCCTTTGGTTCTTTTGATGGCAAGGAAACTGAGCATTATCGAGATGGGGGATGATATTGCCAGTCAGCTTGGTATCAGGGTGGAACGCGTTCGTCTTATTATGATTTTTTGCGCTGTGGTTTTAGCGGCTCTTGCCACTGGTGCCGCAGGACCGATTGCTTTTGTTGCTTTGGCCGCCCCTCAGCTGGTAGTTCGCCTGACTCGTTCGAGAAATATGCCGGTTATCAGTGCGGCGCTAATGGGCGCTTGCCTTTTGTTGGCAGCTGATCTGTTTACACAACTGTTACCTTTACAAGCGGCAGTCCCTATTGGGCTTATGACGGGGCTCATTGGCGGAATTTATCTGATTTGGTTGTTGACCCGTTCCCGGCAAATTTAGCAAGAATTATCGTAAATTTTCTCTTCATGTGGCGAAGATCTCAAGAGAAACAGTCATTCAGGTAATGAATATAATGATATATTTTTTGCGGTCTTTATCTGTCTCAATTGATGGAATATTTTCGTTATTTATATTTTTAACTTAGCTTGTGAATTGTTTCTTTATTTTCCTGGTTTGTTTTTTTAAGCCTCAAATTAATTCCATAAAATATAGGGATATATTTTTAGTCAATTTCTTTCTGGCTAAATACCTTCCTAAAACCACATGTTTTACCGAGTTATCTTTTGTTTTTTTTATTTCCTTAAAATAAAAATTTGTTTTATATGGGAAATTTATTTTTCTGTTGCATTGATCACGGTTAATGATAATTATTTTTATTTACATACAATAATACACCTTGTTATGATAATTATTCCTATTTAAGAAATATTATAACAAAGCAACACCGAAGAGTAATAATAACATTACGAAACTACTCTGCGTAAAATTAACATGGGTTGAATCGCACCATGTTTTTCCAGACTGGGAGCCACTGGTCAGCAATGTCACGATTTAACTTATTTAATTTTATTAAAACGATTTCGTGTAAGCTGGCTAAAGGAGAAAAATGAATGAATAGGTTGCACTCAACTCTGCAACATGATGTATCAGAAAAAGAACATACTGAGAAATCAAATTTTGTAGGTATTTTTGGGGCTTTATTTTTCGGTGCTATTGTGCTGACAGGAACTGATGCTGTTGCAGCAGAGGAAAAGAACACACAACGCGCCCAAAAAGGAAATCCCAAGGCATTATCATCAGAAGAAGATGTATTAGTGGTAACTGGAGAGAAAGTTAACCGCTCTATTTATGATAGTGGTTCAAGCGTCGAGGTTTATAATCTTCGTAAATTGAAATCTATTCCTAATCCTGATGTTAATACGTTGCTGCAAATGACGCCGAACGTTGTTGATAATGGTATTAGTAATGCTCTTCCCGCTGTTCGCGGTGTTGATGGTTCGGGCCCTTCACAGGGGGGAATGGCTTTCATTAGTGGGACGCGTCCCAGAATCAACGTCTCTATTGATGGGCGCTCGTTTACCTATAATGAATTAGCTTTCGGCACGCAATCTTTGTGGGATATAGAGAGTGTCGAAGTATTTCGTGATCCACAAAGTTATATTCAGGGAAGGAACGCAATTGCAGGCGCGGTGATCATTAAATCACTCGATCCTACCTTTTATTGGGAAAGCGCAATCAAAAGTGGGTTCGCTAATCAGGGCTATCAGCAAGTTGCGGCTATGGCTTCCGGACCTTTGATTGACGAGCAACTGGCCTTCCGTCTTAGTGTCGATCGCCAAAATCGCGATAGCTTTGCTAACCTGGTTTCTTATGATCCTGTTGGCGATCCGCACAAAATTGAATCAACAACGGTCCGTGCGAAGCTGCTGTTTGAACCACTGTCCATTCCTGAGTTATCCACTAAATTAACAGTTAACCATCTTGATAGTCGGGCTCCTCAGAACGAAGCATACAATCCAAAGGATACGCTTAATTTAAGGCATGAGCTGTTCAGGCCAGTGGTAGAGCGAAAAACGACCAGCGGGATCTGGGATATTTCATGGGCTTTGTCAGATACGATGAGTCTGGAAAATAAATTAATTTATACCGATCTGGCTTATCACAGATTAACCTCGTCTAAAATTCCAAAAGCTGATACTGATGGCAAAGAGTTAGAAGTTGAACCTATTATCCGTTTTCAAGGGTTTGATAATAGGCTGAATGGTTTGGTGGGTGTGCGTTATTTCCATGGTAAACAGGATGAATCCATTAATCTTTTCGGAGGCAGCAAGTTTGATGATAAAACAGAAACAGCCTCTGCCTATACTGTTTTGACCTACACGGTTGTTCCTGAGATTGATGTGACTTTATCAAGCCGCTTTGAGCGTGAACACAGAACACGTAAAGGGGGAAGTGAAAGTGTAGCAATCGATTTTGATAAAACCTATAACGCTTTTCTGCCTAAAATTGATGTCGCCTGGAAACCGCAGAAAGATCAAACTGTCGGGGTAGCTGTTGGTAGAGGTTATAACGCAGGGGGGGCGGGAGTGACCTTTGGCAAGCCTGTCATTAGTTATACCTACAATCCTGAATATGTCTGGAACTACAGCCTTTATACACGTAACAGCCTGCTGGATGGTAAACTGGAACTCACCTCCAATCTTTTCTATAACGATTATAAGGACATGCAGTTACCTTACTATCTGTCACTTGATTCAACCATGATCCGTAATGCTAAGAAGGTTGAAACGTATGGCGCAGAAATCGGTGCCCGTTGGTTGCCGGTCGAAAAACTTGAGCTAAACGCTAATATTGGCTTGCTGAAAACGAAGATTAAAAGCTTTGCGGAGAGTGGTGTTCAGGGTAATGAATTACCTCGGGCACCGGGATATACCGCAAACCTCTTGGCTAAATATTTACTGACAGAAGATATTGATGTTAGCGGCAATGTTATGTTCTCAGATACTTATTACTCTCAGTATGACAATTCTGCCCGTGGAAAAATCCCCGCATATTGGATAGCTAACCTTCAACTTGGTTATAACTTCACATGGGGACGCGCCACCATATTTGCTCAGAATCTGTTTGACTCTGATAAACGTTTATTAGTTCCGGATAATAACGTTAATTCGATAATTTATCAGCGTCCGAGAATGATTGGTGCAACGTTTGAACTGAAGTTCTAAGGCAATTAATCAACGGCTTGGAACAATAACTCAATAAGTAACCGGACAGTGGTGTAAAACTTATTCTACCCGACAAAAAATGGAGGGTGGTTGTATGTGTGGGATCACATCCTCTGTCCGGAAAATGGCAAAAGATTAGTATGTAGATATAGCCCTGCGTTGACTGGAGAAGCGGCAATATGGCAAGAGAGTTTAAGCGGATACTGACAGATGATGAAGCGCTGCTTTTGGATGAAGTATTCAGTGCCCATGCTGATGGTCACTCATCTTCGGAAGCCCAAGAAACTGAAAAGGATTTAACTGAATTTGAAGAGATGATGTGGCTTCATCATCAACAGGATCCTGATGCTTCCGGTCAGTTTGCCTGTGCCTGGTCATTGACAGGAAATATCAACATAGGCCAGCTTATCAGGGCATTAGAGCTTCTTGCTAAAGAGATAGTTGGAATTCATGTTAGGTATCGTTTTGATGATGAAGGCGATTTGCGTAAATATTGCGATCCAACAGCGGATTCTCCTATCGAAATTTATCAGATTCAGTCTGATGAAGAAGCGATAAATAGGCTACTTAAGGATCAGTGCAGACCTATCGGGCTTGATGAACATCCACCGGTCAAATTCATGTTGTTTATGAATGGCAAGCGTGGGGTTATTTTGGGTGTGATTGTGCATCATATTCTGAGAGATAGCATGTCATGGCCGCAGATGCTTACCCGGCTTTCTGATGTCTATAATAATGGTTTGAAGACTATCGGATTTGGCAAGGAAGATGTATTTCGCAAGGCAATTCCGGCTAAATGGTTATCATGTGAGTCTGGAAAGATTGGTATTCCTTGGCTCTATAAATCTGATACCGCTAGGGGCGTGCTAATTAAAGAAACGGGTAAAATCAGTTACCTTGATGATGCTTTTCATCATCGTCTTGTGGGCAGATATCGTACATCAATCAATGTTGATGCACTTGCTCCATTTTTGCCTGTGGAGAACACAGCATATTCAGCATTGGCAACAGTAACGGCATTATTTGGTTACTATATTGCAATGATAGGCTCTCATTTGGAGGTGAATGTCAGTGTATCGTGCGACTCAGAATATACCCACGATGAACTCAACAGCCCATTTTTCTACTCAGAATTAATGTCGTTGCGTGTGTGCCGGGATGACAAAAGCCTGGATAAAATAATTGCCGATATTGAAAGGCAGATAGAAAGCGGCAAGCTACAAATTGGCAATGAGGTAGAGTTCGGACCTGACAGCCCACATATTCTTGTGACTTGGCTTAATCAGCCCCAGTCATCACTCAGGTTGAATGATGCAATGGTTGAATTATTACCCATTCCACCGTTGAACGCGCATTTTGATATCTCGCTGGCAGCTGGAAATATAAATGATGGGCAATGGTTTCTTGAATTAATCACGGGCCCGTCAGTATCCGCACATATTGGCGCATTTTTGTTAGAAGGTTTTTGTACCTTTATTCATGAACAAGATGTCACTATTGCGCCAAAACTTACGTCTGTTTTTTCGCTTCCAACGAAGAAAAAACATCAAGATATCAGTGGTACAGCACTTATTCTCGCCAAACAGCAAAAAGAACATGAGGCAACTGACAAAAGCGATAGCCATCGTAAAATAGCCAATATTATCCTGAATGAATTCAGGCAAGCGCTCTCCTCACCGGAAATGACAGTCAATGATGACTTTTTCGATCTTGGTGGGCATTCACTCATTGCCACCCGCGTGATAGGCAGATTACTGAGCTTACATAACATAGAGATCCATATTAACCATCTCTTTAGTTATCCGACTGCGTTGAAACTTGCCGAATATGCACAATGTCATGAACCTATTGATGAAAACAAAGATGAATTGAGCGAAGGACAATCCGAAAAAGATATTTCGGCTGTCGCACCTTTATCCCTTGCGCAAAAATCTCTATGGAAAGCGTATGCGGCATTTGATTTCAACGATATCTTCAACTTACCTTTTATTTTAAAATTTTCGGCAATTATTAATGAGCAGGTACTTAAGCAAGCTTTTTTTGATGTACTGCAAAGACATTCTGTATTGCGTAGCCTATTTTATGAGGAAGAGGGCGAAATCTATCAACGTGTCGTTCCAATGAAGGATTTATCGGGCTATCAGTGGTTTTGGGGTTCTCATGAATATGGTCTCCTCTCCTCAGAAGAAATATTAAAAAAAGAGGGGAAATATCTGTTTGATCTCGCTGAGGAATTGCCTTTGCGCATTAAATTTGTCACCGATAACGTCTCAGGACAGCAGTTTTTATCCATGTTATTTCATCATGTGGTACTGGATGAGTGGTCTGTTACCTTGCTGATGGAAGAGCTGAAACATGCCTATAAATACAGGTTGATAAATGAGACGCCAACATGGCAAGAGCAACCTTTACCATTCCTTCAATATGCAGTCAGGCAAAATAATGAGGGAATGAATCAGTCCCATCTTGATTATTGGGTTAATAATTTACGGGGCGCGCCAAGCGGAGAACCCATTTTCAAAAATGCAGCCAGCGAGTTATCTGGGCAGGCGAATTCCTGTGAAGGCATTGAGTTTGAGATTGAAAAAGTGGTGGCTCAGGGCTTGCAGTCACTTGCCAGAAAAAATGGCGCTTCATTCTTTAATATTCTTTACGCCAGTATTGTTGCATCGCTCAATTTACTGGGGGCAACCGATGATCTTATTGTAGGAACATCGGCTTCAGGACGTGATGATGCGAGCTTCTTTGACACTGTTGGTTATTTTACTACGGTTGTGATGCACAGGGTTCGCTTTACTGAACAAATGACATTTACTGATCTGATCACTCAGGTTAAGAACAACATCAATGACTCGTTGCCTTATACCGATATCCCTATTGATCTGATTGAAGAAGCCTTATCAGGCCATGCAGATCAAGGAAAAGATCATTTGTTCGAGGTATATATTCAGTTGCACGCGAAAAATAGCTTGAGCGGTGAGTTCCATATGTTGGATGGAAGCCAGATTGCATTTCAACAGATGGTGTTGGAAAAGCAGGAGTCGCTGTTGGGGCTGCACTTTGAAATTATGGAAGAAGTGATCGCAGGTGCAGAAACGGTACGTGTTTTATTTAATTATCGTTCAGATCGTTATAGTGCGGCTCAAATCGCTCAAATATCAGAGACGATCAATGGCATTTTGGGGCTGTTTGCAAAAACACAGGATAGCAATATACCGCTTAGGGCTGTCTTGCCAAGGTTATCTGAGCACATAGATAACCGTTGAATACAAGGGTTTCTATTCAACACTGAATAATCCTCTTGCAGTCTGCATTGATATGAATATTGATGCAGACTGATTAATAACGTTTTTGTGAGAAAATTGATGACAACGTCAGCGTTAACACCGGATAACCAATGTGTTTTATCACCTTGTCGCTTGAGTGTGGAAGAATTGCGCCTGGGTTACGGTGAACATGTTGTCTGTGATGAACTGAATCTGCGTATCCCTGATGGTCGTTTTACCGTGATTATCGGTCCTAATGGCTGCGGCAAATCCACGCTGTTGAGAAGTTTATGTCGTCTGCTGCGCCCGGAATATGGCAGGGTTTGCCTTGATGGCCATGATATCCACACTATACCAACACGCGCTTTGGCCCGTCAGCTGGGATTATTGCCGCAAAGTGTGCAGGCTCCTCAGGGGATCAAAGTGGTTGATTTAGTCGCGCGCGGGCGTTTTCCCCACCAGCGGTTATTACGTCAATGGAGTCATGAGGATTATGAAGCGGTGCGCCAGGCAATGGATGCGACCGGAGTGACCCAGCTTGCTGAATGCGTTGTTGACGAACTTTCAGGTGGGCAGCGCCAACGGGTTTGGGTTGCTATGGTGCTGGCTCAACAAACGCCATTGTTACTGCTTGATGAACCGACAACCTATCTTGATATTGCGCATCAAATTGAGTTGCTTGAGTTATTTTGCCACCTTAATCAAGGATCCGGATATACGCTTATCGCTGTGCTTCATGATTTGAATCAGGCTTGCCGGTATGCAGATCATTTAATTGTAATGGCGGGGGGACGGATTGTGGTGGAAGGGGTGCCTGGTGAGATCATGACGACAACATTAGTCTCTGAGGTTTTTGGACTCGATTGTGTTATTATTGATGATCCCGTCAGCCATACTCCCTTAATTATTCCGCAGGGACGGCGTTTTACCGAGGGATAGCGATGGTTTTTAAACGTATTTATTGATAATTGTATTGATAATTATTAATATTCAAATAATATGAATATCGTTGGGCTATGCCTGATAAACTCAATTAACAATTTTTAAGATCAGGCAGAATAACAGGATGATGCGAAATGGAATCTCCACATGGAATAAGGGAGAAATGTTTTAAACATATACATTTTTATAAAGTTAAATCATATCAAAATTTTATTATTGGCAATTTAAATCGTCATTTTATTTATAGTAAGTGATGCAAAGTTATGTCGAGGCAAGAATTCCATTTTCGTGATTACACGATTAACAGATAGAGGTAAAACTTGTGCCAGATCTATATAGAGATACTTTGCTGACTGGTTTTAATGATCTTAATAATAAGGATTTTCTGTTTCTTTCATCCAGTAAAAGTCTGTTAGCACAGGGGCAATATGCGATTGTGTCAAAGCCACTTGATGATGCAGCAAACCCTGATAGCCTGATTCAGCAAGAAATACGTCAATTATTCCAGCAAGCGAAGAGCGATGGGATTGAAAACCCTGTCCTGGTGGGTGCAATTCCATTCGATAAACAGCAAAATGCGGCACTTTTTGTCCCTGAACAATGCAATTGGTTCCAAAGAAAGCAGTTTCCCTCGCTTATTTCCAATTCAATCTATACAGAAAAAAGACGTATCCAGTGGCCTGATAAAGCACACTTTAGTCAGATGGTGAACACTGCGATTGCTGCAATGCGCAATCATACATTAGACAAAGTTGTTCTTTCGCGGTTACTCGATATCGAAACCCATCAGCCATTAGATTCAATTCAATTATTACGGCATCTCAATCAGCAAAATAGTTGGTGTTATAACTTCCATGTTCCGTTGGAAAATGGGGCATTGATTGGTGCCAGCCCAGAATTATTAGTGCGTAAACAGGGCAATACTATCTTTTCACAGCCGCTGGCAGGCTCTGCAAAGCGCAGTGAAAACCAGCAAGACGATTACAAATTACGCCAGGCGCTTATTCAGTCCGTCAAAGATAATTATGAGCATCGGTTGGTGACCGATATGATGAGAAACGTACTCGAAAGCCGTTGTCAAAAACTACATATCTCTGAAATGCCTTCCACCATCAGCACGCCTGTACTTTGGCACCTTGCCACCGATATTGAGGGAGAGTTAAAGGCACCACAGGAAAATGCACTTTCTGTTGCTTGCTTGCTTCATCCTACTCCGGCCCTCTGTGGCACACCGTATCAAACCGCGAAAAACCTAATTGAGGAATTAGAGCCGTTTAAACGAAACCTCTTTGGCGGCATTGTGGGGTGGTGTGACGCGAAAGGGGACGGTGAATGGGTGGTGACTATCCGCTGTGGTGAAGTGAATGGTTCACGGGTAAGGCTGTTTGCAGGAGCTGGCATTGTGCCTGATTCGAAACCAGAGTCAGAGTGGCTGGAAACAGAGGTTAAGTTTTCAACGATGATGCGTGCATTCGAGTTTTCACAGGAGGCATGTCCAGCATGATAGTTGAATTTAATCGTTGGCCGAAAGCGCTGGAACAGCGCTATCGTCAGTGTGGTTATTGGATAGATCTCCCGCTTAGTGACATTTTGACCCGTCAGTCAAACAACGGGCAAATTGCGCTTATCTGTGGAGATCGTCAGTTCAGCTATGCTGAACTTAACCTGCTGGTGGATAGTTTGGCCGCAGCATTACAACGACAAGGTGTTAAACGAGGACAAACCGCCTTAGTTCAATTGGGGAATGAGGCTGAGTTTTATATTGTTTTCTTTGCCTTATTACGGCTTGGGGTAGTTCCGGTTAACGCTATATTTAGCCATCAGCGCAGTGAACTGTGTGCTTATGCTGATCAGATTAACCCCGCATTGTTGATTGCCGATCGCAACCATTCCTTGTTTAGCGACGACAATTTTATTGATGAACTCAGAGCCCGTACACCGTCTTTGTGTCACGTTGTCTTACGTGGTGATAATGACAGTATTCTGGATTTTGAGACGCGATTGGTAGAAGATGCGGATGATTTTATCGCTAATCCCACACCGGCTGATGAAGTAGCATTTTTCCAATTGTCGGGGGGGAGTACAGGGACACCTAAACTTATTCCCCGAACGCATAATGATTATTACTACAGTATTCGCGCCAGTGCGGAAATTTGCCAGTTTAATGCTGAAACTCGCTATTTATGTGCACTTCCTGCTGCGCATAACTTTCCTATGAGCTCACCGGGGGCATTGGGGGCGTTTTACAGCGGAGGGCAGGTCATTTTAGCGAATAACCCCAGTGCTGATTGCTGTTTTCCGCTTATCCAGCAACATCAAGTGAATGTTACTGCATTGATACCGCCAGCAGTCAGTGTATGGCTTGAAGCGATAGCACTAAGTGGTAACTGTGACGCACTAAAAAGCTTGCGATTGCTACAGGTCGGAGGGGCAAGGTTAAGCGAGAGCCTGGCAAGACGTATTCCAAAAGAGATGGAGTGCCAGTTACAACAAGTTTTCGGTATGGCTGAAGGATTAGTGAACTATACCCGGCTGGACGATGACGAGCAGCATATTTTTACGACGCAAGGCTGTCCGACCAGTCAGGATGATGAAGTTTGGGTTGCGGATAACGATGGCAATCCTGTTCCTCCCGGCGTCGCTGGCCGATTGATGACTCAGGGGCCTTATACTTTCCGCGGATATTATCTCAGTCCACAGCATAATCAGCAGTGTTTTGATAGTAATGGATTCTACTGTTCTGGGGATCTCGTCATCATGGCACCTGATGGTTATTTACAAGTCGTGGGGCGTGAAAAAGATCAAATCAATCGCGGTGGGGAAAAAATTGCGGCTGAGGAAATTGAGAATCTGTTGCTTCGGCACCCAGATGTCGTTTATGCCGCGCTTGTTGCTATTCCTGATTCGCTAATGGGTGAAAAAAGCTGTGCTTTTGTCGTATTACGAAAACCGATAAAAGCCGTAGTCCTACGGCGTTATCTGCGTGAGCAGGGAATAGCAGATTATAAATTGCCTGACCGGTTTGAACCTGTTCCCTCACTGCCGATAACCCCTATCGGAAAAATAGACAAACAACAATTACGTCAACTTGCTAAACAATTTGTTCAGCCATCACTCGTTGGAGAAAGAAATGAGCATTCCTAAACTTAATAGTTATGATTTACCTGTGGCAGAAGGACTTCCGACAAACAAGGTCAATTGGTCGTTGGATAAAAATCGGGCTGCGTTATTAATTCATGATATGCAAAATTACTTTCTTAACTTCTGGGAAGAAAATAGTCCATTAATTGATCAAGTCGTGACTAATATTGCCAGGCTGATAGAAATCTGCCGGGAAAATGGAATACCGGTATTTTATTCCGCTCAACCCAACCAGCAGAGTGATGAGGAGAGGGCGCTGTTAAATGATATGTGGGGACCAGGGCTGAATTGCCACCCTGAACTGCAAAAAATTACAGAGACGCTCGCACCGCAGGCTGGTGATATTGTCATGGATAAATGGCGATATAGCGCATTTCAGCGTACTGATTTTGAGCAACAGCTCAAAATAGCTGGGCGTGATCAACTTATTATCTGCGGTGTTTATGCACATATTGGCTGTCTAATGACAGCGACTGATGCGTTTATGCGTGATATACAGCCCTTTATGGTTGCGGATGCTTTAGCCGATTTCAGTTATGAAGAACATATGATGGCGCTTAAATATACCGCTGGGCGCTGTGGGCGTGTAGAGACTACTGAGCAGCTTCTTGTTGCCTTAGATGTAAAACAAGCGCAATGGAATAAAACCCGCCTCAAAGAGCTATTACTGCCTTTATTAGATGAAGATTGCGGCGATATTGGTGATGATGAGAACTTGCTCGATTATGGGCTGGATTCTATACGCATTATGTCTCTCATTTCCCATTGGCGGCAGCAAGGATATGAAATGGATTTTATTTCGCTAATGAAAAATCCAACAATAAATGGTTGGATGGCATTATTCACTGAGCGTCAGGGAGCTTGAAATGAGTATTGCGCTTGATTTTAGCGATAAAGTTGTCTGGGTAACGGGTGCTGGTAGCGGTATTGGTTATCAGACGGCTTACCGTTTTCAACAAGCGGGCGCGAAGGTGATTGGGTTTGACATCACGTTCCCTGAGGGGGATTTGCCTTTTACGCCGTATTTGCTTGATATCAGTGATCCTATTGCCGTTTCGCGCTGTTGTGAACAACTTCTTGCACAACAGCCGCAACTTGATGTGCTGGTCAATGGTGCAGGAATATTACGCCTTGGCGCGATTGAGGAGACAACGTTTGAAGATTGGCAACAGTGCTTGTCTGTCAATGCGGGAGGGGCATTCAATCTATTTCAGGCGACTATTCCCCAGTTTCAACGCCAAAAGGCGGGGGTAATTGTCACTATTGCATCAAATGCGGCTCATGTTCCTCGTGTTGGCATGTCGGCCTATTGCGCATCTAAAGCTGCGCTGCGTAGTCTCTGCCTGAGTGTTGGGTTGGAATTAGCACCTTATGGCGTTCGTTGTAATCTTATTTCACCAGGATCGACAGATACGCCAATGCAGCGTGGTATGTGGCAAACAGAAGCGTCTAAACAGCAAGTCATTCAGGGGTTTCCTGAGCTGTTCAAACTTGGAATTCCACTTGGGAAGATCGCGACGCCAGCAGAAATTGCTGATGCGGTCTTGTTTATGGCCTCTGATCTCGCAAGCCATATTACGTTACAAGATATTGTCATTGATGGTGGTGCAACGCTTGGCGCTTAATCGCCTGTTATGATGAATAAAACGCTGTATTGGAGATTGCTGGAAATGAAAATATCTTTTTCATTTCCAGCACTTGAAATCTTCAATACAGACTTAAGTTTTCGGGAGCAATTCATCAGGGCCGGATCTTACTTTTTATGGAGATTTTCATTATAAAAAGTGATTTTTAATTGGTAGATTCAATTATTAAAAGCAACTCCCTATAATTCACGCCAATTACTCATAAAATATCGATAAGCTCGCTTTTATACGAGCTTTTATTAAATCAAAGAGAGGATTAAAAAATAGCTCTTTATCAATATCTAAAGATGGCAAAATTTTAACGCTATTATTATTGCGGTTTTTCAGGCCAGTTAATATCTGGTGCCGATGAAATATCAACCCGACTTAATAATACCAGATATTTTTTCCAGCCTAGCAATAACGTTTTCTCGGTTTCCGATGCCATTTCAGTTTCAACGGCATATTGCAGCACAGTCATAACTTCATCGGCTTGTCGGCGAAGAGCGGCACGTTGTTGTTCTGCTTGATTAATTTGACTGGCCTTTTGTGCTTCAACGTCTGTTACCCATTTTTCACCATCCCACTTGTCAAACTCGGTAGCCGGTTGCTTGAATATCAATGTTTCTGGTAATTCACCCAATTCAATTACTTCTTGCTGTGCACCCGTCTGCGTGTTGTAAACTATTTTCCCCCGGTGGTCAGGGACGATTTCCCAATAACTTCCGTCATCACTACGGCGTACAGCCATATTATCAGAATCGGGAAGGTCTGGTGCGTCAAGGTAAGAACTCGCTGACAAACCTACACCTTCTGCAACATATTCGAAATCCGTCCCAGTGAATTCCCTCGAATAAGTATTAGCATGATAAACTTTTATCCAGCCAGCTTGAGTTGCTAATCCGTCTTCACCTAATATAGCGGTTTCTGAATCTAAAATATATTCTCGTGTCATTATTAATCTGCCTTTACGATGTAGTTAAATGCGATATTGCGGGGTCTGAGCCGAAGATAATGTACTCTAGCAGAAACTTTTTCTATTGGTGCTTTATATGGGTAATATGACTTATAGGATGCTGAGCCGTCCATGTTCGTTAAGTGATGCGCTATCCTATCATCTGTGAGTAAGATAGCGTATGAAGATATTGTAGAGCTTTCCTGCCAGGATAATAATGTTCTCCCATTATCAGCGCCACGCTTATCATCCCAGCCACGAATAAACTCGCCTCTTAAATCGGGTAATCTACCGTCAGGATAAGCTTCTGCTAACTTTGGGTACTGTGATCTATTAAAAGCTGAACCATTACAAGTGAAATAGCCTATAGGTGGGTGAGGCAACGGCCAGGGAATAGGAGCACCAACAGGGACTTCACTGGTTGTTTTAATCAGTTTATCTACCTCTGTTTTTGTATATACTTCTGCCTGAGTATATGCCCCCACATCACTCGCATTCAGATTAATATCTTCAGTTAACGCTTTACCATTTATTTTCCGGCTATTGGGTATTTTACTGTTAATATTTTCACGCAATGAATTCATGATTTCCTGAGCAAGCTTTTGTGTCACTGCCAATGTGTCATCATTACCAATCTCATTGGTCAGTTGAACAATACCTTTTTGTGTTAACGAGGCATCGGGAACTCTTACAGCAATTTTCTGTTCTAAGGCTTTATTTAATTGAGCTGTGAGTCTGGCTATATTCCCATCATCCAAAACATCATCACTAAATTGTGTCGCAATAAAATTAGCTACAACAGAGGCTATTGTTGACGATTGGCGTAATACCTTATTTAATACATGGGTAGAGATATCATTTTGTGGAAACCCAGTCTGAATATCTTGAATTTCTTCATATCTTTCTTGACTCACTACATTAGCATTATCATTAATGGAAAAAGCCTTAAAATCATTTTTCTGGCTCATATGTTCCTCTTGAATTAAATAATGTTCCTATGTAATTAATGTGTTTAATTATCGCACAGGTGACTTCTCTCAATTGGTGTCAATTATAGTCTAGCTCAGAAAAATAATAATTGAGTGTTTTTATAACTTACAGGGTTAATTATTTTTGTATAAGGGAGAGGAAATATTAATGGCTGTGAACTATTACCCACCTATTTCCTCTGGGGATTTTTTATATTTCATGATGTTACAGTAACTCACCGGAAAATAAATGCATATGACAATAAGGTTAAAATCTAAAAATATTCTAAATAGAATAAAATAATGATTGGAATAAATGCTTTTTAAATTATGAAAAATAATATTTTAATATTCTGTTTTAGTTTTAATAAACTTATCAATAGCTTATGCAGATTCGTTAAAGTCTTTCAGCATATCTGGCTTTCCCTTAAAAAACCTCTAGCCGGAAGTATACAGGCCAGCCAGCTTTTCTTCGCCGCTTTTCAAGGCTTAAATCCTGCCAGATTAACTGTTTTATCCGTTTTTTAATTGCGTTATTTTTAGGGTTTTCTCCGTAAAATAACCGGTGAGAAAGCGCTTTAATACCTATGATGTAAAGTCTTTAATACTGCTGTATTCACGTTTTTAAATGATTATGACAGGTTAGTTAAATGTAAAATAAGCGGAATATAGAATAGCTGATAAACGAATTAAATATAGCAGGGTAAACAACGTTGGATCCCGCCATGAAAAATACCCCTTGCTTTTTTCCCGGATAATCACTCCCTTTTTAAGGCTTAAATCCTGCCAGATTAACTATTTTATCCGTTTTTTAATTGCGTTATTTTTAGGGTTTTCTCCGTAAAATAACCGGTGAGAAAGCGTTTTAATACCTATCTGTTCGGATAATATTATTTTACGTGCGGATTTTTTTTCAACTCGCGATTAATGGTTGATGGTTTTCGATTAAATGCGATTAATTCTCCTTATAAAAATTTTTATTTATTGAGTTGAATTGAATTTTTCATTGATATAAAGCTTTAATACTTCTGTCTTCACGCTTTTAAATAATTATGGTAGGTTAGGTAAATATAAAATAAGCGAAGTATAGAATCGCTGATAAATGAATTAAATATAGCAGGGTAAATAAAGTTGGATCCCGCCATGAAAAATACCCCTTGCTTTTTTCCCGGATAATCGCCCTCTTTTTCAGGGCTTAAATCCTGCCAAATTAATCGTTTTATCCGCTTTTTCATTGCGTTATTTTTAAGGTTTTCTCCGTAAAATAACCGGCGAGAAAGCGCTTTAATACCTATGATGTAAAGTCTTTAATACTGCTGTATTCACGTTTTTAAATGATTATGGTAAGTTAGGTAAATGTAAAATAAGCGGAATATAGAATCGCTGATAAATGAATTAAATATAGCTAGGGTAAAAAACGTGGGATCCCGCCATGAAAAATACCTCTTGATTTTTCCCGGATAATCACTTCATTTTCAAGGCTTAAATCCTGCCAGATTAACTGTTTTATCCGCTTTTTCATTGCGTTATTTTTAAGGTTTTCTCCGTAAAATAACCGATGAGAAAGCGCTTTAATACCTGTGATATAAAGTCTTTAATACTGCTGCATTCACGTTTTTAAATTATTATGGTAGATTAGTTAAATGTAAAATAAGCGTAATATAGAATAGCTGATAAACGAATTAAATATAGCAGGGTAAACAACGTGGGAAGAAATACCCCTTGCTTTTTTCCCTGATAATCACTCCCTTTTCAAGGCTTAAATCCTGCCAGATTAACTTTTTTATCCGTTTTTTAATTGCGTTATTTTTAGGGTTTTCTCCGTAAAATAACCGGCGAGAAAGCGCTTTAATACTTATCTGTTTGGATGATATTATTTTACGTGCGGGTTCTTTTCAACTTGCGATTAATGGTTGATGGTTTTCGATTAAATGCGATTAATTCTCCTTATGAAAAGTTACATTTATTGAGTTAAATTAGCCTTGATATAAAATCCTTAATACTTCTATATTCTTGCTTTTAAATGAGGCAAGCTAGGTAAATGTAAAATAAGCCGAGTATAAAATCGCCGATAAATAAATTAAACATGGCAGGATAAACAACGTGGGATCCTGCCATGGTGCCTTCATTTTGGTGATGGCTTTTTATGCGAATCTAGGTCCGCTATTGTTTGTTATAACGAAACTCAGGTGAGAGTTTACTGATTCCAAGTCCATTAATTTTTTTAACCTTTATCTGTACCGGAATTCGTTCTTTCATGGCTTCGACGTGGCTGATGACGCCAATGGTTTTCCCGGAAGCATTCAGATGATCCAGAGCGTCAAGAGCAATATCGAGGGTTTCCGGATCAAGTGTGCCAAAGCCTTCATCCAGGAACAGTGAATCAATACAGGTTTTATTGCTGACTAAATCAGACAAAGCTAAAGCCAGAGCGAGGCTGACCAGAAAACTTTCGCCACCGGAAAGCGTTTTGGTATCACGAATGGCATCGGCTTGCCAGGTATCAACAACTTGCAGTTCAAGGCCATCATTGTTTTTGCGTTGTAAATAATAGCGTCCGTGAAGTTTTCTCAGCCGTTTATCGGCAAGATGAACCAGATGATCCAATGTTAGTCCTTGAGCAAAACGGCGGAATTTAGCGCCATCTGCGGAGCCAATCAGATTATTTAGGTAACTCCAGTCATCATAATTTTGCTGGCAATAGCTGATTTCTGCCAGCAAGGATTTTTGCTGTTGACGGCGAATTGCGTCATTACCGAGCAGGTTTCTCAATTCTCCTTGTTGTAAGGTATTTCTTTTCAGTTCATCAGTGATGTTTGCCAACTGTTCAGTCAGTTGTGATTTTGTATATTGGGCAAGCAATTCAGGGCGATTTTTCCGGTGTTGTTGCAGGGCCTCTTCTGCTTTCTGATATAAAGCTTGGGCTTGTATCTGCTGTTGCCCAAGTTGTTCTTTGAGTTGTTGCAGCTCTCTACGTTGCTCTTGTGATAACAGTGCTGCTTCAAAGGTACTTTGATCGGCAAATGGGCTTTTTGCTAACGCAGAATTGAAATTCTGTTCTGCCTGCTGCTTTTGTTGTTCAGCCTGGCTGCTGTTTTTTTCTGCCTCATGAATGGCACCAGTAAGCAGGCTGATACTGGATTGTGCCTGTTGCAGAGATGACAGTACCTGTTGGTACTCTTCTTCCAACCGCTGAGATTGTTGCTGTAATGCCTGAGCCACTTTCGCAACCGACTGTTCACCAAATAGTTTTTGGCGCTGTTGTTGCGTATCGGCAAGTTGCTGTTTCTGTTGCTGCTCTTTTTGATTAAATACGTTTAAATGGGATGTGTATTCTTCTTTTTGTTTACTCAATGATTCAAGCTGATTTTGAATAACAGCTTGTTCTTTTTGGATTTGTTGCCAGTTTTCACGGCAGTTTTGATATACCTGCCACTCATTTCTACGTTGTTGCAGCCAGTTTTCAGTATCATTCAGGATTGGCAGTGATAAATTATATTCCTGTAATTCAGAACTCATTTTTTCGATAACATCAGCCAGCTTACTTTGCTGTTGCTGTATCTCTGGTTGCAGTTCATACCGGTGTTTTGTTAGGGCATTGTATTGTTGTTTATTCAGCTCAATGCTTTGCTCAATTTTTTTAATCTGTTCTGTATGTACTGTTAGCGCTTTTTCTGTTTTTTGATGCTCTTTTTCTGCCAGTTCAAATTCGGCTAATTGGGTTAGGCAAAGCTGATAAGCCGATTGGTTCTGCTGCACAAATATTTCAAGTGACGGTTTATCTGAAGGAGAGATTTCAGTTTGTAATGTTTTGCAAGTTTGCTGCCATTGTTGAATTAATGAATTCAATTTTGGTTCAGCGTCAGTAATTTCTTGCAAGATATGGTTGTATTGTTGCTGTTGGAACTCTTTTTTATTAATTAACGATATTCTGGTCGCTTGCAGTTCTTCAAATTGCTGACGTAAATCTTTTAGCCGTTGTTCTGATTTTGGCAATTCAATCTTTTGATAAGCCTGAATAGCCGGATGATGTTCAGAGCCGCAAAGTGGACAAGGCGCGCCTTCTTTGAGTTGCGCCCGCTCTTTTTCCAGACTGACAATCTTTTGTTCTAACTGAATACGTTGAGCAAGATCGGTTAAATGTTGCTGTTTGTCTGAGAGTTGTTTATCAATAGTTCCAATTTGAACCGGAAGTTCCTGTAATAATTTTTCCGGTTGCTGTAAGCGAATATGATTACTGGCAATAGCGGCTTGTAATTGCAGGATTTGTGGGGACAATATTTCCAGTTTATGTTGCAGTGTCAGTTGTTCCTGAGATTTAGTTAATTGTTTTTGTAATTTCTCCGGTGAATATTGCTTTTGCAGATTAAAAAATTGCTGCTCTGCCAGTTCAAATGCCAGTTTCAGTGGTTGGTTATGTTCAATCTGTTGTTTTAAGCCTGCTTCTTGTTTATGCAGGCTATTGTTGAGCTGTGCGATTTCGATAGTGAGTTTGTCAATTTTTTGAGTTTGGTGATCAATCTGTTGTTGCTGATCTTGCCACCAAGAGAATTTCTGTTGCCAGAAAGCAATTTTTTCACCGAAATATTGATGATGAGGTTGCTGCTCGAAATGGTTTTCCAGTTGTTTTCTTTGACTATTTAATGACAGAGCGTGCTGGTTTGCCATGTCATATTGCTGACAACGGTTTTCAAGTGCTGTTTTCTGTTCACTGATTTGTTGCTGAGTAAAATTCAGATCTTTGATCTGACCATCAATTTGATGATCCAATGGGATCACCTGTTCTGATATCAGTTTTTCTTGTTGTTGCCGGTGTTGTTGATGTGTTTCTCTGGCAGAGCCTGCATTAGTCACTTTTTGTTGCATTGGTGTGAGTGTCTGCTGCTGCTGTTGAAGTTGCTGGCGCATCTCTTCCAACTGTTTACTGATTTTCTGATGCTCATTTTGAGTGCGATTTTTGTCATCCAACAATGGGCAAAGTATTTCTGCGGGTTCACTGCTAGCCAGTTTTTGCAGTTGTGGTTCTGCGTGGGTAAGCGCTGTTTCTGCTTGTTGTAAAGCCGCATGATTTTCAGTCGCAAATTGCTGGAGCTCTTCTTCACGAATCAGCCATTGTTCCGAATGTTGCCGTGTTTTTATCTGCTGATTTAGTTGCGATTCAGCCTGGGTGAGTTGCTGCTGTTGTTCCAGATATTGTTGATGCTGCTCTTCCGTTAGCAAATCAATGGTGGATGCCTTGGCTTGCAGAATATCCAGCTCTGACTGTGCTTCTTTATGTTGTTGGTAAATTTGCTGGGATAAAATACCGTAAATTTCAGTACCGGTTAATTCTTCCAATAAATCAGCCCGTTCATTTGCTTTAGCATTGAGGAAAGCGGCGAAGTCGCCTTGGGATAACAACATGGATTTAGTGAAACGGCCATAATCCAATCCGGTAATTTCAGTGACTTTCTCTTCCTTATCCTGAATTTTATCCGCCAGGATTTTGCCATCCTCTTTGCGTGCGAGTTCGACTTTGGGCGTTTGCAGGTTGCCGTCAGGTTGATTACGTGCTCGTCGTTGGCTCCAGAAAGCGCGATAGGCGATACCTCTCACTTCAAACTCAACCTCAGCCAGTGATTCTGCTGTGTGGCGGGTCATCAGTTCATTTTGTGAGGCAGAAATCGTCGTCAGGCGTGGTGTTTTGTGATAAAGCGCAAGACAGATAGCATCTAGCAAGCTGGTTTTACCCGCCCCGGTAGGGCCGGTTATGGCGAATAGACCATTGCTGGTGAACGGCTCTGTTGTGAAATCAATTTTCCATTCACCTTGTAATGAATTAATGTTTTTCAGCCGCAGACTCAGAATTTTCATGCCTGTTCCTCCTTATTTTTATCCTGATAGATAGTATTCAGTGTTTGTTCGAAAAGGGTAGTCAGACGTTTTTTGTGTTCTTCATCTTTAAGTTCTGATTGTTCAAGCCGCCGGGTAAAAACCTCGTTAACGCTGAGTTCTGTCAGGGTTTCTCTGTTTTCTTGTGCTAGCCTGTTTTGCCGCTGTGTTTTACTACGCCGCAGCAGAATGACTTCGACAGGAAGTTTTGCAACCAGCAACTGAATTCTTTTCTGGATATCATGGAGGTAATCTTGTGTGGCAACTTCAATATCTAACCAGACGGGGTGCTCGCCTTTATAGTCATTAAGCGTTTGTAACTGTTGCTCAATTTGTTGCAGATCACCCCTGATAAGCTGCATGGGCTGATATTGAGGAATGGGTAAAAGTTTAATGGATCCCAGTTTGTCTTGGGTGAATTCTACCAAACAGACACTTTTTTCCTGCCCGACTTCATCAAAACTGAGTGGTATGGGGGAACCGCTATAACGGATATGTTCAGATTTGGCGACGATTTGCGGCCGGTGAATATGCCCAAGTGCAATATAGTCTGCCGGTGGGAAAGCTTGCGCTGGGAAGGCATCAAGTGTACCAATATAAATATCCCGGACTGAATCTGTGGCAGTGACGCCAACGGTGGTAAGATGCCCGGTGGCAATGACAGGTAAGGGCAAATCCAGCTCATTACGTAATTTACATGCTTGCTGATAGAGTTGATGATAGTGTTCTGCAATTGCTTCCTGTAACGCCAGTTGTTTTTGTTCTCCTGATTGGCCTGGCTGGCTGGTCATAATATCTCTTGGCCGCAGAAAAGGAATTGCGCAGAGGATGGCGCCAGCTTTACCTGCCCTGGTGTTAAGTGTTTTTATCTGTTTTTGTAGATCTTCGTCAGCATTCGCAATGACGGTGGTATTCAGGCAGGAAAGCAATTCCTTTGATTCATTCAACGTTGCCACGGAATCATGATTACCACCAAGGATAATTAACTGACAGCCAGTAGGTTGCAGTTCAACAACAAAGCGATTATATAGTTCACGGGCGTAACTGGGCGGCGAGCCGGTATCAAATACATCTCCGGCAACAATTAATGCATCGACCTGGTAATCCTCAACCTGTTTAATCAGCCAACGCAGAAAATGTTGATGTTCAGCAGCCCGGCTTTTTGTAAAAAAATATTGACCAAGATGCCAGTCCGAAGTGTGAATAATACGCATAGTGCCACCGCAATGGGTTAAAGTGAATGATGATTATAATAGCTATATTCTGAATGTCGCCTTTAAATCTGGCTTCGTGAATATATCTTCGAGCCGCTTCGCATTCATGATGAAATATGACAATTGTTAAATTAATTGTTGCGAAACAGATTGCAGGTGGAGGATAACCAAGGCAGGATTTCATAAATCTGTCATAAATCTGACGCATAATGCCTTTAAAACTCAATCGCGTTTATCTCAATATTTAACAGGATTAACCATGACAAGACGTATTCTGGTCGTTGAAGATGAAGCTCCGATTCGTGAGATGGTCTGTTTTGTGCTGGAAAAAAATGGCTATCAGCCGGTAGAGGCGGAAGATTATGACTCTGCGCTGGCATGTTTATCTGAACCCTATCCTGATTTGGTGTTATTGGATTGGATGATCCCTGGTGGTTCTGGTTTGCAGATAATCAAGCAAATGAAACGGGATAATAATGTCCGTGATATTCCGGTGATGATGTTGACGGCACGTGGTGAAGAGGAAGATCGGGTTCGTGGCCTTGAAGTTGGGGCTGATGACTATATAACCAAGCCTTTCTCGCCTAAAGAGCTGGTTGCCAGAGTTAAAGCGGTATTGCGGCGTATTTCACCTATGGTGATGGAAGATATCATTGAAATGGATGGTTTGGTTTTGGATGCCACTTCTCATCGTGTGACCAGCCAGGATCTGGCGCTGGATATGGGGCCGACTGAATTTAAGTTACTTCATTTCTTTATGACTCATCCTGAACGGGTCTACAGCCGTGAACAGTTGCTCAATTATGTTTGGGGAGCAAATGTTTATGTTGAAGACAGAACTGTTGATGTACATATTCGCCGTTTACGTAAAGTATTAGAGATTGGTGGTCATGATAAAATGGTGCAGACCGTTCGTGGGACTGGTTATCGTTTTTCTACCCGTTACTGAGTTTGCGCACCGGAGAACCTGATGTGTTAGAACGTTTATCCTGGAAAAAACTGGTTTCAGAACTGTTTCTTTTTGGTTTGCCTGCATTAGTTTTGTCGATATTTATTGGTCATTTATCCTGGTGTTTGTTTGCTTCGGTATTTTTGGCGCTGATATGGCATGGCTATAATTTGCTGAAACTTTCGGATTGGTTATGGTTAGATCGCAGTATGCTGCCACCGTCGGGAAGAGGAGGATGGGAGCCGATTTTTTACGGTATTCACCAAATGCAGCAACGGAACCGGAAACGGCGCCGTGAACTGGCGCTGTTGATCAAACGGTTTCGTAGTGGCGCTGAATTATTGCCGGATGCCATTGTTATGATGACAACTGAGGGTAATATTTTCTGGTGTAACCGTTTGGCCCAGCATTTACTGGGTTTTCGTTGGCCTGAGGACAATGGGCAGCCTATTTTTAATTTACTGCGTTATCCTGATTTTAATCGGTATATGCTTGCCAGGGATTTTGCACGTCCGTTATCAATAGAATTAAATAATGGTTTCACTGTTGAGTTTCGGGTTATGCCTTACTCTGGAGAGCAACTATTAATGGTTGCCAGAGATGTGACGCAGAAACGGGCCTTGGAAAATGCCCGCCGTGACTTTTTTGCGAATGTCAGCCATGAAATGCGTACCCCTTTAACTGTATTGCAGGGTTATTTGGAAGTCATGCAGGATCAGGAGGTGTCTGGCTCGCTGAGTAATAAAGCGCTGAATACGATGCAGGAGCAAACCCGGAGGATGGATAGTCTGGTGAAGCAGTTATTGCAGCTTTCTAAAATCGAAGCTGCTCCTCAGATTGATATGAATGAAATAGTTGATGTGCCTCTGATGCTTAAGGTATTGCGTCAGGAAGCCGCTGCGCTTGGTAATGAATGCTATAAAATTAATTTTGATATTGGTGAAAAACTGAAGGTTTTCGGCAATGAAGAGCAGCTTCGTAGTGCAATGTCGAATCTGGTTTATAACGCGGTGAATCATACCCCGAAAGGTACTCAGATTGATGTCAGTTGGAAAAAGAACTCCCACGGTGCCGAGTTTACCGTGAAAGATAATGGACCCGGTATCAGTGCAGAACATTTACCCCGTTTGACCGAACGTTTCTATCGGGTAGATAAAGCCCGTTCCAGGCAAACGGGGGGAAGCGGCCTCGGTCTTGCTATTGTTAAGCATGCTTTACATCACCACCATTCCCACCTTGAAATCTCCAGTGAAGTAGGTCAAGGAACAACTTTTAATTTTACTTTACCGTCAGGATTGATTGTACCGGCTAGAATAACCAGTAAAAGAGATAAGGATAGTTTGATTAAAAGTAATAATTAATCTTCGTAATTAATTATTAGTGTTGCAGGTTAAAAAAAACACAAATCATATAGTGTGTATTCAATGATAGCTAACAGCAATCACTGGTTTTGAAAAAGAGTGCAGTATATGACTCTGCATTCTGGTTTATCTATTGCCTTCTGGCACTATAAAAGTTTTACTTGTGGGCAGTTGCTGGCGATTCTATCTATAATAACCACTATGGTTCTGTATTAAACAGGTACAGGTGAATATTATTTTGATAATAAATCGTTAAATTAGGGTTCAATATTGCCAATGCTGGCTTAACTATTGGCGGTATTTATATTATTCAAGCCATTAAAATGGTAACAAAAAATTAACAATTATTATGACAAATCGTTTATCATCTAAGGATATTTGGGCGTTAGGGTTTATGACCTTTGCCCTGTTTGTAGGGGCGGGAAATATTATTTTTCCTCCAATGGTGGGATTACAATCGGGTGAATATGTTTGGGTGGCTGCATTAGGCTTTCTAGTCACCGCAGTTGGTTTGCCGGTGATTACAATCATCGCGTTGGCAAAAGTAGGCGGTGGTATTGAAGAACTGAGTTCACCCATTGGTAAGGTTGCGGGGTTGTTGCTGGCGACGGTTTGTTATCTGGCTGTTGGTCCTCTATTCGCAATTCCACGTACTGCAACGGTTTCTTTTGAAGTGGGTATTGCTCCCCTTGCCGGTTCGGGTGAATTACCGCTCTTTATTTACAGTCTGATTTATTTTGCCCTGGTGATTGCTGTCTCGCTTTACCCTGGTCGTTTACTTGATACTGTCGGGCATGTGCTGGCACCCATTAAAATGCTGGCGTTAGGTATACTTGGTGTTGCTGCTCTACTTTGGCCCGCGGGGGGCTCAATTCCTGCAATTGATGCTTATCAGCAAATCCCATTCTCCAGTGGTTTCGTTAATGGTTATCTGACGATGGATACCTTAGGCGCTATGGTATTTGGTATTGTTATCGTTAACGCGGCGCGTTCAAGAGGCGTTGCTTCATCTTCATTGTTGACTCGTTATGCGACGTGGGCAGGGGTGATTGCCGGGTTCGGTCTGGTGTTGGTTTATCTGTCTCTGTTCAAACTGGGTTCTGGCAGTGGATCATTAATTCCTCATGCGGAAAATGGCGCTGTAATTTTGCATGCTTATGTTCAGCATACTTTTGGTGATGTTGGCTCTCTTTTCCTCGCTGTGTTGATTTTTGTCGCCTGTATGGTGACTGCGGTTGGGTTGACTTGTGCGTGTGCTGAGTTTTTCAGCCGTTATCTGCCTTTGTCTTACCATTCATTGGTTCTGATCCTTGGTTTGTTCTCTATGCTGACTTCTAACCTTGGTCTGAGTCATTTGATTAATATTTCTATTCCGGTACTGACTGCGATTTATCCACCTTGTATCGTTTTGATTGTTCTGAGTTTTACTCTGCGCTGGTGGAATAATTTCAGCCGTGTTTTGGCTTCGGTTATGTTAATCAGTCTGCTGTTTGGTATTTTAGATGCTATCAAGTCATCAGAAACCTTGGTGTATTTATTACCAAACTGGGCAACTCGTTTACCGTTGGCTGATCAAGGATTAGCTTGGTTAGCGCCATCCCTGTTGGTTCTGGTTGTGTTTGGTATTTATGACCGTATTTGGGGACGTTCTGGTTCACAAGAAAGTCAAAGCCATCAGTGATGATGGTCCGTTTATTTGACCGTTTGTCATCGTCAGTCAGTTAGAGAAAGCACGGGATGGGGTGCCTGAGAAAGGTATTCCATCCCGATATCTTGAGCTGTTTCTACATGGTTTCTACATACATGGTTTGCTGGTTTCCTGATCGAGCTGTCATTAGTAACCTATAGCAGCACCTGCTGGACGCCGAACATCATTGGCACCATAGAAATAGTTTTCACGAACTTGACCAGATACGGCAGCATCGTTACCCGAATGGCCTGTATTTGAAACGCCGGCGGCTTTTGGTAAACCAACCATAATTAACTCGGCAGCTCCCCACGGTGTTTGTTCTACCATCTTATATCCCATTTTTTCCAGCAAATTCAGTGAGTCTTTAGAAATACCACGTTGCTCATAATAAACTTCATCTGGTAACCATTGGTGATGTATGCGGGGGCTATTGACCGCTTCCTGAGGTGGCATACCGTGATCAATGATGTTTAAGGCCGTTTGCAACGTGATAGAGATAATACGCGAGCCGCCGGGTGAGCCCAGAACAAGGAATATATTATTGTCTTTAGTGACGAGTGTTGGGCTCATTGATGATAGTGGGCGCTTACCGGGGGCGATAGAGTTAGTCGCTCCCTGAACGAGTCCATACAGATTTTTTTCACCAATTTTTGTCGTGAAATCATCCATTTCATCATTGAGGAAGAAACCTGTTCCTGGTGCGATGACGACCGCACCGAAAAGCCCATTGATTGTGTAAGTGGTTGAAACCGCATTACCTTCTTTATCTACAATAGAGTAGTGTGTGGTTTCTGGTTTTTCATGTGGTCCAACACCCGGCTGAACATTTTCTGATAATGTCGCTTCCCCAGGTTTTATTTTTTTACGCAGGGATTCGGCATAGCTCTTACTCAGTAAGCGATCGATTGGGTTTTTGACAAATTCCGGATCGCCAAGATAAGTATTTCTGTCCATATAGGCATGACGCATCGCTTCCGTCAGTGTGTGAATATAATCAGCAGAGTTGAATCCCATTTCTTTGAGGTTGTAGCTTTCCAGAATATTCAGAGTTTCACACATTGTTACTCCCCCTGAACTGGGTGGCGGTGAAGAGATAAATTTATAACCGCGATAGCTACAGGTGACGGGGAGTGTTTCTGAGATTTTATAGTTGGCGAAATCGGCTTCGGTAATAATGCCGCCTGATTTTTTGGCTGCTTCTGCAACCCGTTTAGGAATATCCCCATGATAGAACGCTTTTTGTCCTTCTTTGGCGATTAATTCCAGTGTATTTGCCAGATCGGTTTGTATTAACTTGTCGCCCGGTTGATAAGGGGAGCCATCTTTACGCAGGAAGATGCGGGCTGCTTCTGGATCTTTGCGGAAACGTTTGATTGAAGTGTCCAGAATATCGGTGTCTGCTCGGGTCAGTATGTAACCTTCACGAGCCAGTTTAATTGCAGGTGCCATGACCTGTTGACGATTGAGTTTGCCATATTTCTTTAGGGCACTGTCCAGCCCCATCACGGTTCCGGGCACTCCGACTGCTAGGTAGCCATATAAACTGGATCCTTTAATAATGTTGCCTTCTTTATCCAGATACATATTGGCACTTGCCGCATTTGGTGCGGTTTCGCGGAAGTTAATAAAAGTATTTGTGCCATTAGCCAGATGAATTGTCATAAAACCACCCCCACCGATATTGCCACAGCATGGGTTTACAACGGCTTGGGCATAGCCAACAGCAACCGCTGCATCAATAGCATTTCCACCTATTTTGAGGATATCTACACCAACTTGTGAAGCAAGGTGTTGGGCCGAGACAACCATGCCATTCTTAGCTTCAACGGCGGGTTCTGAAGCGGCATAAAGATGCGACGAGATGAGTAAGGATATTATTGCCAGTGGTGTTTTCCATGTTTTCAACATGTTGTGAACTCCTGTCATTTTGCGAGGCGATTTTTATAAGTGGAAGTGCTTACTTTTACACGAATTTTAATGTTAACTAATTGTAAATTTAATTATAAGAGGTGATAGTTATCAGGAAGGTTTTTTTTTGTGCGCAAGGTTACAAAACGAGGAATCTCAGAGAAAAAAACCAGTTGGAAGATACCAACTGGTCTGAATATTGGTAACGTCGTGGGTTACAGTTTAGCGGCGTTTTGGGACAGGTATTTAGCTACGCCGTCTGGAGACGCGCCCATACCTTCTTTACCTTTTTCCCACTGTGCAGGGCATACATCGCCGTGCTCTTCGTGGAATTGCAGTGCGTCAACCATACGCAGCATTTCGTCAATGTTACGGCCCAGTGGCAGATCGTTAACCACTTGGTGACGGACAACGCCGTTTTTGTCGATCAGGAAAGAGCCACGCAGAGCTACGCCCGCTTCTGGGTGCTCAATACCGTATGCTTTTTGAATTTCGCGTTTAGTATCAGCAACCATTGCATATTTAACTTCGCCGATACCACCGTTATCGATAGGAGTTTTACGCCATGCGTTGTGGACAAATTCAGAGTCGAAAGAAACACCAACAACTTCAACACCGCGTTTTTTGAACTCTTCGTAGCGGTGGTCGAATGCGATCAGCTCAGAAGGACATACGAAAGTAAAGTCCATCGGCCAGAAGAAGATAACGGCAGGTTTACCGTTCAAGTGTTTTTTCAGGTTGAAATTCCCAACTATTTCGCCGTTGCCAAGGACAGCTGCTGCTGTAAAGTCAGGGGCTTGACGAGTTACCAGAACCATGAGTTACTCCTGTAGTTTTAACTGGGGTTTATGTAAAAATTGGATGCAGAATAAGGAATTAGCGTACATTAATAAAGGGTAAAATACTAATTTTTGCAATAGATTTTACCTATCAATACTTTATTTTTATTTTCTTTACTGTAACGCTTTACCCACGTTGTTAATTGGGGGCGGTTTCCAGTTTCATTTGGGGAAGGTTATAAAAATCTTTATTTTCCGCTTTTTCCATCATATAGGGATAAAATTGCCAGAATAACGCTTCGAGGTCAGAGTAATGGTGTTCTATATCCTGAAATGATCCCGATAAAGCAGATAATCTGGGATGTCTTCGGGCCATTCCATTTAGTACATTTGCGATAAATGTAAGATCTGCATAGCGGATCAACCAGTTTTGTGACCATAAAAATTCATTCATTTCCTGAAATTTTTCGGGAGTTTTATAAAGATGGGGTTCTATTTGACTGTGGGCACTGTGAATAAATGCCGGTAATGAGTCACCGGGAACCAGTTTATCCCAATGTAGGGAAAGGAAGTGATCCCAAATAATATCTAATGTAATCGGCGCCACCCGTCGATATTGGCTACTGAACAGGTGACGGGCTTGAGTAACCAACGGGTGGGTATCTGTTAATGCATCAACCCGTCGATGCATGCGAATGCCTGCAACCACGTCAGCGCTGTATTGCCCCTCTGGATTACCGCGAACAAAATCCGCCATCAGGTTCCCTAACAGGGAGCTTTCAGCCAGAGTAGCTAAATGAAGGTGAGCGAGAAAATTCATCTGGTGATTATAATATAAATCAGCGAAGTTATGTGCTTATTTGTTGCACCCTTAGAGCTGCGGCACTAGACTAGTCCGCCTGTTTTTCTGAATGATTAAATACAATGCGAGTTTCCGATTTTACTTTTGAACTTCCTGACGAAATGATTGCTCATTACCCTCAACCACAACGTAGTGGCTGCCGTCTGCTTTCCCTTGATGGTGAAACGGGGGCGTTAACGCATGGTGTTTTTACGGATGTTCTCGATAAGCTGAATGCCGGAGATTTGTTGGTTTTCAATAATACCCGAGTTATACCCGCGCGTATTTTTGGCCGGAAAGCCACCGGCGGTAAACTGGAAGTTTTGGTTGAGCGGGTATTGGATGATAAGCGGGTACTTGCACATGTGCGCGCTTCCAAAGCACCAAAAGTAGGGGCAGAGCTGTTGTTGGGTGACAGTGAGAACGTTAAAGCGACGATGCTGGCCCGCCATGACACGCTGTTCGAAATACGTTTTGATGATCAGCGTGATGTGCTGTCCATTTTGGATGATGTCGGCCATATGCCTTTGCCGCCTTATATTGCTCGTCCTGATGAAGAGGCGGACCGCGAGCTGTATCAAACGGTATACAGTGAACGCCCAGGCGCGGTAGCTGCGCCAACGGCGGGTCTCCATTTTGATGAACCTCTATTGGAAGCCCTGCGTGAAAAAGGGGTGGAAATGGTTTTTGTGACATTGCATGTAGGGGCCGGTACTTTCCAGCCAGTGCGTGTGGAAACCATTGAAGACCATATTATGCATGCTGAATATGCAGAAGTGCCGCAGGATGTGGTTGATGCTGTCCTGGCATGTAAGGCCCGGGGTAATAAGGTTGTTGCTGTCGGAACAACGTCAGTCCGCTCGCTGGAAAGTGCAGCAAGAGCTTGCCAGGATGGATTAATTGCGCCATTTTTTAATGATACTCAGATTTTTATTTATCCAGGGTTTGAATATCAGGTTGTTGATGCGTTAATTACGAATTTCCATCTGCCGGAATCGACACTTATTATGCTGGTTTCTGCATTTGCTGGTTATAAAAATACCATGAGTGCTTATAAAGAGGCGGTGGCACAGAAATACCGTTTCTTTAGTTACGGTGATGCGATGTTTATTCGCCGTGATCCTTTGGCTTGCAAGGAAAAAGTTTCTTAATTTATTGTTTTTTAAGTCACAGCATCAGACTGTTTATCTGATGCCTGGAGGTTAAGTGAAATTTGAATTACAAACTACCGATGGTCAAGCTCGGCGCGGTCGTCTGGTTTTTGAACGTGGTGTTGTAGAAACGCCGGCTTTTATGCCTGTGGGGACTTACGGCACAGTAAAAGGCATGACGCCGGAGGAAGTGAAAGAGACCGGGGCGCAAATTCTGCTCGGTAATACTTTCCATCTGTGGCTGCGTCCGGGGCAGGAAATCATGAAGCTGCATGGCGACTTGCACGGATTTATGCAATGGCATGGCCCGATTTTGACGGATTCAGGCGGTTTTCAGGTATTTAGCCTTGGCGCGATGCGTAAAATCAAAGAGGAAGGTGTACATTTCCGCAACCCAATTAATGGTACGCCTGTTTTCCTCAGCCCGGAAAAATCAATGGAAATCCAGTATGATCTGGGTTCCGATATTGTGATGATTTTTGATGAATGTACGCCATATCCTGCTGACTGGGATTATGCGAAACGTTCGATGGAAATGTCCTTGCGCTGGGCGGCTCGCAGTCGTAAACGTTTTGATGAGTTACAGAATAAAAATGCTTTGTTTGGTATTATTCAAGGGAGCATTTACGAAGATTTACGTGATATCTCAGTAAAAGGTCTGGTAGAGATTGGCTTTGATGGGTACGCTGTAGGCGGTCTTGCGGTTGGGGAGCCTAAAGAAGATATGCACCGTGTTCTTGAACATGTCTGCCCGCAAATCCCGCAGGACAAACCGCGTTATCTGATGGGGGTAGGAAAACCAGAAGATTTGGTGGAAGGGGTTCGCCGTGGCATTGATATGTTCGATTGTGTAATGCCAACCCGTAATGCCCGTAATGGTCATCTTTTTGTCACCGATGGTGTCATTAAGATCCGTAATGCCAAACATAAAGAAGATACTTCGCCGCTGGATGAGCAATGTGATTGCTATACTTGTCGAAATTATAGCCGGGCGTATTTGCATCATCTTGATCGTTGTAACGAAATTCTCGGTGCAAGGCTGAATACTATCCATAATTTGCGGTATTATCAGCGTTTAATGGCTGAGATCCGTAAAGCCATCGAAGAAGGTAATCTTGAACAGTTTGTTGAAGATTTTTATCAGCGGATTGGTAAACCCGTTCCGCTATTAAATATTTGACTTAAGTAGTGATTGACTGACCTCAGTGTGTATAGCATATTGCGGTTGGTTTTTTTGATTACTATCGATTTTGATAACAATGAGGGAAAAGTTTAATGAGTATTATTTCTGAAGCAACGGCATCTGCTGGCGCACCGGCGGCTCAGGGAAGTCCATATTCTCTGATCATCATGTTGGTTGTTTTCGGTCTGATCTTCTACTTCATGATCCTGCGTCCACAACAGAAACGTACGAAAGACCATAAAAAACTGATGGATTCTATTTCCAAAGGTGATGAGGTTCTGACCAATGGTGGTTTGATTGGTCGTGTAACTAAAGTTGCTGATACGGGTTATGTCGTTTTAGCACTGAATGACACCACTGAAGTGACTATTAAACGTGATTTCGTCGCTGCCGTTTTACCGAAAGGTACAATGAAGGCTCTGTAATTTCTGATTTTCCCGAAGGGAACTGCCGTGTTAAACCGTTATCCTTTGTGGAAGTATCTGATGCTGATCGCTGCGATCCTCATCGGTTTGCTTTATGCACTTCCCAACCTTTATGGTGAGGATCCGGCTGTACAAATCACTGGCGCGCGAGGCATTGCCGCCAGTGAGCAAACGCTGGACCAAGTCCGTAATGTTTTAGAGAAAGATCACATCACGAGTAAATCTATTGCGCTGGAAAATGGTGCGATTCTTGCTCGTTTCAATAATTCTGATATTCAGCTTCGTGCCCGTGAGGCCCTGATGTCCGCATTGGGCGATCAGTATGTGGTGGCATTGAATCTGGCACCGGCAACACCAATTTGGCTGGGTAAGATTGGCGCAGAGCCGATGAAACTGGGCCTTGATCTGCGTGGTGGTGTGCACTTCCTGATGGAAGTGGATATGGAAACCGCATTAGGTAAATTGCAAGAGCAGAATATTGATGGTCTGCGTACTGATTTACGTGAAAAAGGCATTCCTTATTCCACTGTTCGCAAAATTGATAATTACGGTGTAGAGATCCGCTTCCGTGATGAAAAATCCCGTTCTGACGCGGAGAGTTATCTGACCAATCGTCACCGTGATTTAGTGTTCAGTATTGGGGCAGGTAATACCCTGAAAGCGGTGATGAGTGATGAGCGTCAGCGTGAAGCCCGTTCTTATGCGGTGCAGCAAAACATTACTATTCTGCGTAACCGTGTTAACCAATTGGGTGTGGCTGAACCGTTAGTTCAGCGTCAGGGCACCGACCGTATCGTGGTGGAATTACCGGGTATTCAGGATACTGCCCGTGCTAAAGAAATTCTTGGTGCGACAGCAACCCTGGAGTTCCGTTTGGTCAATACCAGTATTGATTCTACTGCGGCGATATCAGGTCGTGTACCGGGTGATTCTGAGGTGAAAAACACCCGTGATGGTAGCCCGGTTGTGTTATATAAGCGAGTTATTCTGACTGGGGATCATATTACAGATTCAACTTCTGGTACCGATGAATACGGTAGTCCAGAGGTGAATATTTCACTGGACAGTGCGGGTGGAAGCGCAATGTCTAATTTCACCAAAGACAACGTTGGTAAGCCAATGGCAACGTTGTTTGTGGAATATAAAGACAGTGGCAAGAAAGATGCTAACGGTCGTGCGGTGTTAGTCAAAAGTGAAGAAGTGATTAATATCGCTAATATTCAGGTTCGTCTGGGAAGTAATTTCCGTATCACGGGTATTTCCAATGCGGCTGAAGCCCGTCAGTTATCTTTGCTGCTGCGTGCCGGTGCGCTGATTGCGCCGATTCAGATTGTGGAAGAACGTACCATTGGGCCAACCCTTGGTCTGCAAAATATTGAGCAAGGACTGGAAGCCTGTTTGTGGGGCCTGGTCGCATCAATCCTGTTTATGGTGATGTATTATCGCAAATTTGGTTTGATTGCGAGTAGCGCGCTGCTGGCTAACTTGGTGCTGATTGTCGGTGTTATGTCTCTGTTACCGGGGGCTACGCTCACCATGCCGGGGATTGCCGGTATTGTTCTGACGCTGGCGGTGGCAGTCGATGCTAATGTGTTGATAAACGAACGTATCAAAGAAGAATTGCGTAATGGCCGTACCGTACAGCAAGCGATACATGAAGGCTATAAGGGCGCTTTCTCCAGTATTATCGACGCCAACCTGACTACGCTGATTACTGCGATCATTCTTTACGCTGTTGGTACAGGGTCAATTAAAGGCTTTGCGATAACAACGTCAATTGGTGTCGCTACTTCTATGTTCACCGCTATTGTAGGTACCCGGGCTATCGTGAACCTGCTATACGGCGGTAAGCGTATTAAGAAGCTGTCAATTTAAGGAGCACGTTGTGGCACAGGATTATACTGTTGAACAATTGAACTACGGCCGTAAAGTCCATGACTTTATGCGTTGGGACAACGTTGCTTTCGGAATTTCGTTGCTGCTGTTGGTGGCTTCTGTTTTTGTGATGGCAACCCGCGGGTTTAACTGGGGATTGGATTTTACCGGTGGTACGGTAATTGAAATCAAACTTAGTCAACCTGCTGATTTGGATAAGATGCGTGATAACCTGGCGAAAGCGGGTTTTGCAGATCCTCTGTTGCAAAACTTCGGCAGTAGTCGTGATGTGATGGTGCGTATGCCACCGCTGATGGGTGCTGCTAATGAGGAACTGAGTAAAAAGGTTATTAGGGTCATCAATGACACCGTTGATAAAGACGCGAGTGTGAATCGTGTTGAAATTGTGGGTCCGAGTGTCGGTGCTGAACTCGCCCAGAATGGTGCAATGGCGCTATTGGCCGCGCTTATCTGTATCTTGATTTATGTTGGGTTTCGTTTTGAATGGCGTTTGGCGTTGGGGGCGGTTCTCGCACTTGCGCATGATGTCATCATTACGTTAGGGGTTCTGTCGTTGTTTGATATCGAGATTGACCTGACAATTGTGGCGTCGCTGATGTCTGTTATCGGTTACTCATTGAACGACAGTATCGTGGTTTCTGATCGTATCCGTGAAAACTTCCGTAAGATCCGCCGGGGTACGTCGTATGAAATTATGAACGTCTCTTTGACTCAAACATTGAGCCGTACCATCATGACTTCTGCGACAACCTTACTGGTGGTGTTGATGCTGTATATTTTCGGTGGTGCAATGCTGAAAGGCTTCTCACTGGCGATGTTAATCGGTGTTTCTATCGGTACGATATCTTCTATCTATGTTGCTTCCGCATTAGCGTTGAAACTGGGTATGAAGCGTGAACACATGATCCAGCAAAAGGTTGAGAAAGAAGGGGCTGATCAGCCCTCTTTATTGCCTTGATTATTCTGCCTTGATGCTGTGCAAACACCCTGTGAGTATCCGGCTGGCAGGGTGTTTTTTATTCAGATTAAGGTAAACTGTAAACTGAGTTCGGATTAACCAATCAGGAAGTGATATGCATTGCCCATTTTGTGCCGCTGTTGATACCAAAGTGATTGACTCCCGTTTGGTGGGGGATGGTTCGCAGGTACGCCGACGTCGCCAGTGTCTTGAGTGTCATGAACGATTTACCACTTTTGAAATGGCTGAGTTGGTTATGCCGAGAGTGATAAAAAGTGATGATATCCGGGAGCCGTTCGATGAAGAAAAACTACGCCGAGGTATGCAAAAAGCACTGGAGAAACGTCCGGTCAGTTCTGATGATGTAGAAATGGCGATTAGCTATATTAAATCTCAGTTACGTGCTACTGGTGAACGGGAAATTCCATCCAAAATGATTGGTAATCTGGTGATGGATGAATTGAAGAAATTGGATAAAGTCGCTTATATCCGTTTTGCTTCCGTCTACCGCAGCTTTGAAGATATTCGTGAATTTGGTGAAGAGATTGCTAAATTACAGGATTAATAAGTAGTGAATAACGATGAAAAATATATGGCGCGTGCTTTCGAGTTGGCGCGTCAGGGATGCTTTACCACGTCACCTAATCCTAATGTCGGTTGTGTGATTGTGCGTGATGGGCAGATTGTTGGGGAAGGTTTTCATTTACGTTCTGGTGAGCCACATGCTGAAGTCCATGCTTTGCAGATGGCTGGAGATAAAGCTAAAGGCGCAACGGTTTATGTCACTCTTGAGCCGTGTAGTCATTATGGTAAAACACCGCCTTGTACCGATACCTTGATTGCTGCCGGCGTTAGCCGTGTGATTACCGCTATGCAGGATCCTAACCCGCAGGTCGCGGGAAGAGGGTTTTATAAGCTACAACAGGCGGGTATTGAAGTTGAACACGGGTTGATGATGGAGGAAGCGGAATCCCTCAATAAGGGGTTTTTGAAGCGGATGCGCACAGGATTTCCGTATATTCAGTTGAAGATGGCGGCTTCTCTTGACGGGCGAACTGCGTTGTCTTCTGGAGAAAGTAAATGGATTACATCATCACAGGCTCGTAATGATGTGCAAAAATTCCGTGCTCAGTGCAGTGCGATTCTGAGTTCCAGCAGCACTGTTCTGGCTGACGATCCCTACTTGACGGTTCGCTGGAACGCGTTGGATGCAGAAACTCAGGCGGTTTATCCTGAGAAAAATTTTCGTCAGCCAGTGCGTGTGGTTGTTGACAGTCAAAACCGTGTTGGCCCCCAGCATCAAGTCATACAACAGCCGGGCTATTGCTGGCTGGCCCGTATCAACGCTGATGAACATAACTGGCCTGAAAATGTAGATCAGATATTGCTGCCTGCTCATGGTGCTGGCGTAGATTTAGTGTTACTGATGATGCAATTAGGTAAACGTCAGATTAATACTGTTTGGACTGAATGTGGTCCACTGTTGGCGGGGGCATTACTGACTTTGGGGTTGGTGGATGAACTGGTGCTTTATGTTGCGCCAAAAGTGCTGGGTGATGCTGCCTGTGGTTTGTTTACCATCCCTGAACTTAAAAATCTGGCGGAGGCGCTGGAATTTAACATTTTTGATGTACAGCAAGTCGGGCCTGATCTTCGTCTGCGTCTGCGGCCTGTATACTAACTGAATATGTGAGTGTGGGTTAGCTCGCCTGTTTTTATGCTCTGTGACTAAATCGGCAGGCGCGGCTAACAAAAGAATATGATAGAATCCGCCCCCCTGCGGATATCAACAGATATAAGGAAGGCTATGAACGTCATCAAAGGTATTGTTGCAGCTCCACAAGCTCGTGTGGCGATTGCCATTGCACGTTTTAACAACTTCATTAATGACAATCTGTTAGAAGGCGCGGTAGATGCGCTTGAGCGTATCGGTCAGGTTGCTTCAGAAAATATCACTGTTGTCTGGGTTCCTGGTGCATATGAATTACCGTTGACGGTAAAAACATTGGTCGAAACCCAAAAATATGACGCAGTTGTCGCGTTGGGTACCGTTATCCGTGGTGGTACCGCTCACTTTGAATACGTTGCTGGTGAATGTAGTTCCGGTCTGTCTAATGTGGCAATGACCAGTAAAATCCCAGTGGCATTTGGTGTTCTGACTACAGAAAGCATTGAGCAGGCGATTGAACGCGCTGGAACCAAAGCGGGTAATAAAGGCGCAGAAGCTGCGTTAACCGCACTGGAAATGGTCAATGTAATTAACGCCATTAAAGGCTGATTTTAGTTTTAATTAAGGGGAATCTTGTGAAACCTGCTGCTCGTCGTCGTGCTCGTGAGTGCGCTGTTCAGGCTATATACTCATGGCAATTATCTGGCAATGATATTGCTGACGTTGAATTACAGTTTCTGTCGGAGCAGGACGTCACTGGTGTTGACGTAACCTATTTTCGTGAATTGCTGTCAGGGGTCGCTGTGAACGCAGTTAAGCTGGATGCTTTGATGGCTCCTTATCTTTCCCGTCAGCTTGAAGAGTTAGGTCAGGTAGAAAAAGCCATTTTGCGTGTTGCTATGTTTGAACTAAGTTATCGTGATGATGTCCCTTATAAAGTGGCTATTAACGAAGCTATCGAATTGGCCAAAGTCTTCGGCGCTGAAGATAGTCACAAATTCGTGAACGGGGTACTGGATAAATCTGGCCCAGCAGCACGCAAGAAAAGATAATTCTCACTGCTTGCCGGGTTTTTCCCACCGTAGACGATGATTTATAAGGCCGGGATACCGGCCTTATGTACGTAATCATCTGTAACTTTTTGGGATTCTATTATGGCATGTGGCGAATTTGACCTCATTGCGCGTTATTTTGATCGCCAGGTAACTAACCGGCGTGACGTAAATCTGGGTATTGGTGATGACTGTGCACTGATGACGCTGGCCGATAAACAGCAATTAGCTGTCAGCATGGATACCTTGGTTTCAGGCGTTCATTTCTTACCTGATATTTCTCCTGAAGATTTGGCTTATAAATCTCTGGCGGTGAATTTAAGTGATCTGGCCGCTGTCGGTGCTGATCCTGCCTGGCTTTCACTTGCGTTGACATTACCGGAAATAGATGAGTGTTGGCTAAGTGGTTTCAGTGACAGTCTCTTTGAACAATTGCGTTATTACGGTATGCAGCTTATCGGTGGTGACACCACCCGTGGCCCGATGAGTCTGACGTTAACGATTCATGGTCTGGTTCCCGCGGGCAGAGCATTGCGGCGTGCCGGCGCAAAAAATGGCGATTGGATTTATGTGAGTGGCTCGTTGGGTGACAGTGCGGCAGGTTTGGCTCTGTTGCAAAACCATTTGCAAATTTCTGATCCAGTGTCCCGCGATTGGCTAATTCAACGTCATCTCCGGCCGCAACCCCGTATTTTGCTAGGGCAGGCATTGCGTAACCTGGCAACGTCAGCAATTGATTTGTCTGATGGTTTGATTTCTGATTTGGGCCACATATTGAAAGCCAGCCGATGTGGAGCCAGAATAAATTTGGATGCGATCCCTTACTCTGGTGCAATGAAACAATACGTTGAACCGCAACAGGCGCTTATGTGGGCTTTGAGTGGCGGGGAGGACTATGAATTATGTTTTACTGTCCCGGAAAGGAATCGTGGCGCGCTGGAAATCGCTTTGGCTCATACCGGTGCCGGTTTTAGCTGTGTCGGACAGATTATGCCGGAATCAGAAGAGATTCGTTATTACAGCAATAATAAAGAGATTAAATTGGATCTGAAAGGGTTCGATCACTTTATTACCGAGGAAGCACATGGATGAGGCAAAACGCCGTTTACGGATGAGTAATCCTTGGCATTTATTAGCGACGGGTTTTGGTAGTGGGTTATCGCCGGTAGTGCCGGGAACAATGGGATCTGCTGCGGCTATTCCATTCTGGTTATTATTGATGCAGTTTCCAGAATGGATTTGCTGGTTGGTTATTATGGCAGGAATGTTATTCGGAATAATGATTTGCCAGCGTACTTCTGATGATATGAAAGTTCATGACCACGGCAGTATTGTCTGGGATGAATTTATCGGTATATGGATCACATTGATGGCGATTCCTGTGGTTAACTGGCAGTGGGTTTTAACGGGATTTATGGTGTTTCGTATTTTGGATATGTGGAAACCGTGGCCGATTCGTTGGTTTGATCGTTATATTCACGGCGGATTAGGTATCATGTTGGATGATATTATCGCGGCTATATTTTCTTTCGTCATTGTTTGGTTATTGGCATTTTATCAGATTTTAACTTTCTGATGTGCGGGGTATTTGATAATTAAATAAATAGGAATTCTAACCCATAATTGGTTGATTAGCAGTCAACTCCCTCCTGCTGGCCTTTTGGTCAGATCTGCCCTGTAGGGGCTATATCGCCCCTGTACAGGCGGTTACGTTGTGAACTAAGTGCAACATTGTATGACGGATCAGAAAGGCCATCTCATCTGGCCGGGGCTCAACCACCTGGCTACAAGGCTAAAAAGAAAAAACGCCATCAATCAGTTTAAATTAAGACGAAGATCTATTTTTTGATATAGAAGACAAGTTAATCTTTAACCTTCTAATTATACCCTTGCCTGATATCAGACATACTTATTTTATAAGGGGGCGCACAAGAAAATGGTATTTAGCATACCTTAAATTATAAAGATCACCTTATTTTCCGTGCATTACATCAGCCATGCTGTAAGAACCCCCCGATCCTAAAATTAATGGATCCTTGCGGTTACTCTTATACGTACAATCCATCATGGAAAAGGATATTAATGAAAATGAATCAGCGAGAAACTAACGTAAGCATACTTGCAGGGAATTCGCGAGTTTATCTCAATAAGGATAATGAGATAGTTGTCGAGGCTCAATTGAAAGCCTTTGAGGCTGCGCTGCTGTTCGCCAAGCGATGCCAAGATAAATGTGGCGAATTACCGAGAATATCCGTGGCATTCGATCATCATGGGATATTCCGCCTCCAATTCCTGACAGAAAACCTCTCTAATTCTCAAAAAAGGAACCCCCGTCTGAGTCATCTCCACGCCTCGATCATGAATGTCTTCTTGCCCGTAGCTGAAAAACATCAGATTCCGCTCTGTGAAATACGTGTTATTCACGAAGATTCAGCTAGGCAGCACCTTGTCCACATTCTCGCCTCCGGGGAAATACCCGAAACCATCACACGGCGGATGGTGTCTAAAACCTTCGCTGATGGCAAACCACCGACATCAGATGTTTCTTACGAAGAGCCGACTCAGAAACTCACCTGTGCGGCAATTACGAAGGAGTATTTTGAGAAAGCAGCAGGCGATCACAAAGGTTCAGACGCTATTCTGGAGGTGTTTTTTGAGGACTGCGCTTGGTCGAGAGCCCTGGCATATGTGCGTGGGCTCCAACTTAGCCACATGCTCGGTGTTTTAACCGCCATTCGTCTCAATCTTGTTAATGAAGAGGGAGATGTAAGCACAGGCGATTTAATTACTGCCCAGATATAGCCAAGATAATAAGAAAATAATCTTCATCTTTATTTGTTGAGGGAGAAAATTATGTACAGTTTAGCACAGCCGATATACCTGGATAACAACGCTACAACGGCATTAGATCCTGATGTGCTTCAATCTATGATGCCCTATTTTACCAGCGCTTACGGAAACGCTTCCAGCAATAACCATGCATTTGGGTGGAAAGCGATGGAAGCTGTTGATGGTGCGCGAAAAGTGATATCGACATCGATAAATGCAGCAAGTCATTCCGATATTATATTCACGTCTGGCGCGACCGAGTCGATCAATCTTGCAATCGCTGGCCTTCAACATCGGGGTAAAAGGGGTCATGTCATCACATCGACAATTGAGCATAAGGCTGTTCTTGATTGTTGCAGTAGGCTCGAATCAATGGGAACGGAGGTGACCTATTTACCGCCGCAAAGCGATGGTGTCGTATCCCCAGACTCAATATCTCGTGCAATGAGAGATGATACTTATCTCGTCTCGATCATGGCCGCTAATAACGAGATTGGCTCAATACAAAAAATTGAAGAGATAGGCGCGATCTGTAAGGAGCGTGACATTCCTCTCCATACAGACGCCACGCAAGCGCTCGGCAAAATAGAATTTGATGTACAGCGCATGAACATTAGCCTTGCCTCATTTTCCGCGCACAAAATATATGGACCAAAGGGGATCGGCGCACTTTATATTAATTCACGTAATAAACATATGACACTCGCCCCTATCATCGTCGGAGGGGGACATGAACGAGGCTTACGCTCTGGAACCCTTAACGTCCCAGGGATCGTAGGTTTCGGACGTGCCGTCGAACTATCTGTTAAAAACTTGGCTGCTGAGTCGATGAGGTTACGTTATTTACGGGATTTGCTTCGGCTGTATATTACCGAGCATGTAGCTAACGTTCGGATAAACGGTCATCTCACCGAATGCCTTCCCGGTCTGTTAAATGCCTCCTTTGACGGTGTAGATGCTGACTCGCTTTTGCTGGAGCTTTCTGAGGTTGCGCTGTCCTCTGGGTCTGCATGCACATCCGCTAACAGGGCTCCTTCACATGTACTGAAGGCAATAGGGGCCAGTGATGCGCAGGCCCAAGCCAGTGTGCGCTTTGGACTGGGCAGATTTAACAATGAGGATGAGATACGGTATGTTTGTCTCCGTCTGGAAAAAGCGGTGAATAAACTGAGATCAATGGCGCCAAAGTCATTCGGCACCCGATAATAATTAAGAATTAATTAAGATGGAGTTTGACTCATGCGAACAATGTCGGCACTTTTTCTCCTGTTCGGAACCCTGTTCACTGCGGGGGGATATGGCGCCACCTTCCTTATTTCCGCGTATTTTCGGTCACAAGGGGGGAGTGACATTGACGCCGGGACGACCCTCAGCGTGGCTTTGGTCGGCACCTTGATTGGTGTTCCTTTAGTCGGATGGTTTGCCGGGCAGCTGGAAGCATCCCGCCTTGCCGCCCTTGCGGCGTTGGCGATGTCTTGTGGTTATCTTCTTTTAGGCGGCTTCAGCGGTGAACTGGGTTATATTCCGCGTATCGCGGCGTTTTTGATTGGACTCGGTTGGGGAATGTTCTATATCAGTGGGCCCATGGCGTTGTCGGAACGTGTAACCGATGCCGACAGGGGCCACTGGTTTACCCGATTCAGTGCGTTTCAAATGGCTGGGATTTGCGGCAGTCCCATCCTCCTCACCGCAGCGGTTGAACAGGCGGGAGTGTCCATCCAAACAACGTTTCTTTTTGTTGGCGTCGCTGGCATCTTCGCCTCACTGCTTCTGGCGACCTTTGGTATCAAGGAGCCGCATGGTCAACGGGAATTATCACTGAGACCCTGGGTGAAAAAGATAGCGAAGATCGCTACAAGTAGCGCGATCCGCCCCATTGTGATGGTGGGGCTGGGAGGCTGCGTATTCTCCGGAATGATGTCATTCCAGAGTTCGCTCGTCGAAGGGACGCGTGCAAATGCAAGTACCTTCTTCGCTGTACATGCAGCGACCGTGGTTGTGTCGCGGCTTTTGTTGGCCCGGCGTTTATCGACGATGCCCCGCATCCCGTTAGTCACTGCGCTGATGTTATTCTTAATCGTGGGCATTTTGGCCCTGCTGGGCATACCGGTTCACCCCGTGTTCCAGATTGCGGCGGCCATGTTAACGGGGATAGGGTATGGATTGGTGTATCCCGTCATTCAAACATGGGCAATAAACGATTCTGCTCTTGAGAATCGCCATGCGGCCCTCACCTGGTTCGTTGTCGCCTATTTTGTGGGTATATTTGGATTTCCGGCGATAGGAGGATGGATATTAGTTGGCGCGGGCAAGGCCTTGTTTATCCTCGTTCTGGCCGTAATAGCCTCTCTTGAACTTGTGATGGCGTTATTGGGAGGGAACTGGTTTTGTCGCATTAAGGACAGGTTGACGGCACAGGATGAAGTTCGTTAACGGTCATTCAGCTAGTCGATTTCCTTGGCAGGCATCTTGATAATGCATTCGACAGATACTCAAATCAGCATGTACGAGGTACTAAATGAGCACTGAAACTTACGTTCGCACACGTATAGATCCAGCAATAAAGATCATGAATTAGCCGGAAATTGGGTAGGGTTTAGAGAGTCTCATATTGGGGGGGGGGGTGACGCCTGCTCAGGGATATGAGTGACGTACACTGCAAGACTCCCGGTACTGAAAAAAACTGTTGAATTTTAACATCAGTTTGCAGGTTTTACATTGTTATTAAAAGTCACTATTTTAACTCTTGGGTTTAATCGATATAGAGTTTTAATCGTTGTTTTCACCACTTTTAATGTCTGATTATCCCCAAGTTGTTGACCAACCCATTTAAAAACATCCTTAAATACATAAGCAGAATGCCACACCCCTGCTGGATTGGGGGCGTAATACTATTAATAAACTTAAGGAACTGATGTTGTTTTAAAAAAAAGTATTTCCAGCCTTATCACCACTTTCCAGCATTTAATACATCGCATTCCCCATTATCAGGATTAAACAACCCGATCTTGATCGCATTTCATACTATCCATTCAGACAGGCAATTAATAACATATTAGAATAGTTCAATTATGACACTATCAAATTATCACTATTTTCTATGGAAAGATGACCGTTTTATCACCAAAGCCAGATTCACTTAAGCAAAGAGAGAGTACGATGGAGCAACGTAACACCCCGATGGTCAGGGCCACGGGTTATCTTTTAATTTACTTGACTGCGGTCTATCCGCTTCATCCCGTTATGGCGGCTGGGATAACGCCGGATAACAGCCAAACACAGGTACAACATCAGGGTCATGTGCCGGTTGTCAATATCGCTACACCGAATGACGCCGGGATATCCCACAACACCTATCAAGAGTTTAACGTTGCTACTCAAGGTGCCGTACTCAATAACGCCACTCAGGCGGCCCAATCACAACTGGCCGGGCAACTTAACGCCAACCCGAACCTGAAAGACCAAGCGGCTGAACTGATTATCAATGAAGTCACCGGCAGCGGACGCTCTGCGCTGCAAGGTCAGTTGGAAATTGTCGGCAATAAAGCCAATGTGATGATTGCCAACCCCAACGGCATCACCTGTGATGGCTGTGGTTTTATCAATACTGCCGGTGCCACCCTGACCACCGGGAAACCCCAGTTTGACAAACAGGGGGCGTTGGAAGCACTCGAAGTGCAGCAAGGCCAGATTACCATTGGCGGCAAAGGACTGGACGGCAAGGCGACGGATTACGTCGATATCATCAGCCGGGCCACGGCGTTGAATGGAAAAATTCAGGTGAATAACCTGTCGCTGACGCAAGGCGCTAACTGCGTCAATTTAAAAGACGGCACGGTTACCCCTCTCACTGGAGAAGGCACTAAACCGCAATTAGCGATTGACACCAAAGCCTTAGGCGGCATGTATGCCCATAAAATCCGGCTGGTGGCGACCGAAGCCGGGGTGGGCGTGAATCTCACCCACCTGACCGCCAGCCAGGACGATATCCGTTTGACTGCGGAGGGGAAAATTATCCTGGGGGAAGTACACGCCGGGACAGACATCCGCATCAACAGCAAGGCCATTGAAACAACAGCACAAAGCCACGTGCAAGCGGGTCAGCATCTGACGTTAACCACCGATACCCTCCACAATCAGGGCCAAATCCGGGCGGGGGGAGATATCACCCTTAAAGCCACCAAACTGGATAACGTCAACCCGACCGGGCAAAGTCACCCGGTGATTACCGCCGGTAAAAACAACCGCATTACCGCTGATGAGATAAACAATGTGGGCGAGTTAAGCGCGGCGCAAAATCTCACCCTGACCGGCAACAATTTCTCAACCATCGCGATAAAAGACCGTCAGGGGAATAGCCTCAGTAAACTCAGTGCCGGTGGCGATCTGACGGCGACATTGAAACAGGCCTTTCGTTTTGATGTGGATAAGGACCCGGTTAACGCAGGCAAGAAACCCACCGTTCCGGCGTTAATCACCGGGAAAAACATTGCGCTCACCGCCAACGATTTAGTGAATTCTGCGTCAATGCAGGCCGAACAAAACATCACCGTTAACGCCGAAACCGTCTATTTAGGCCACGGGCATTTAACCGCCGGGCACCAAGTGATGCTGGAGGGAAAGTCGCATCTTGATGTGAAGGGTTATGATATTTCCGGTCGGAATGTGACCTTGCTTGCCAGCCGGGGGCTGCTCTCTGTGGTCTCCGGAGACGACAATACCCCGGCAGGTATGCCGGCATTCACCACGCTTTCTGCGGATAACCGGTTACGCATTATCGCCGAGGGTCACATTAATCTTTCAAATATTCTGATCAATAAGGCGAAAAATATCTTCCTGGCGGCCAATGGGATGATTGAAATGGCGGCCTATGCGGATTTTGATGATGAGGGTATTCGACTCAATGAGGAGACGAAACAAGCCCTCATCAACCGCTTGCACACACTCAGTCACCTGACAGCGGATGAAAATATTGAGGTTCATGCAGGAAAAGTGATTGATCTGCGCACCCTGTCGTTGACGGCGGGGAACGATATCACCCTGACCAGTGGCGATGCGCTTGATATCAGTACCGAAGACGCCTATGAATATGAAAATGGCGATAAAAAATACACTGTCGATGAGGGCGATATTGATGATGAGGAAGATGACCCCTCCACGCCCTCATTTCACTTCCCGATAATAAAAAGCACCCTCACTGCCGGCCGCCATTTAACCCTGAATGCCGGCTGTCAGATTGTAGATACTGACGCCACGCTGCGGGTTAAAGGCACGACGGCCATCACCCAGCACAACACTGAATTGCACTCAGCGGAAGGACGGTATAACTCCGTGGCTGGCCAGTATACGCCGGTGACAACGGCGCTGATTAACCGCGCGTTAAGCGGTGCGCCTCAGCTGACCCTCAATCTTGCCGAAGTCGAAGGGGAAGTGCCCGGGCTCCAACTGGCGGATAAACAAACCCGCATCACCGCGAAAAACAATCGCCCGATTATTCACATTGCGGCCCCGAATACCCGGGGTGTTTCGCATAACCGTTATCAGGCATTTAATATCGCGACCTCAGGA
>NZ_JBHFKZ010000036.1:0-50603 GCF_042879375.1 Photorhabdus sp. RM323S | reverse complement strand
AATTAAATAAATATCTTTCCCCGCAGAGATATCTGCGCCTTTGGCGGAAATATTATTTCCAGCATGGATTGTCAGTGATTCAAGGGCATTTAATATCCCTGATATGGGGGCATTATGCCTGTTTGCTGTCTTTGATTTGGCAAAATTATAGGTGTCTGCATGGTTTTCTATAGTCACATCATTATTTGCTATCAGAGAGATATTTTTACCCGGTTGTAAATAGACGTTTTGTAAAAGGAGGTTTTTACCCGAGTTAATAGTTAAATTCCCGACGGCATCTAATTTATTGGAGACAGGATGATCATTAGTACTCTGTTGGCGCCAAAGATAACCGAATTGATCACCATTATGCAATAGGATATCGCCATGACGGCTGATAGCGGTGATATCCTTTCCTTTTATATCACTTTGCCAGATATTGATATTATTGACGGCAGTCATAGATAAATTATTGGGTGCCGAAAGTGTTGAATTTTTAAGGGTAATATCGCTTTCAGAAATTATGTTTAGATCATTAGCCGCGTTGATTTTATCTTTGAGGGTGATCTCTCCACCGTGTAATAAGATATTTTTAGCCGACAGTATTTCCGGCAGCTTTTCACTGCTGGCCGGCAGGTCATAATAGAAATCTGAACTGGGGGGCGATTTATGTGGGTAGTCAGTATCAATATTAATGCTATCGCTAAAGTCGGCGATAAGATGACCTTTCGCGATGATACTTGCCCGCTCAAGGATCAGGTTGTCTTTTTTTATATCGTATTTTACTTCACCCGGCGGTAAAATATGATAACTTTTATCATCCCATGGGTGATATGTGTTGATTTTTTCGAGGAGCTTATTAGACGAGAGTTTGTAGATACCGGCGGGGGTATTAAGTGAATCGGTGATAGATACATAAGTGTCTTTGGGGAAGTATTCAAAGAGATTAAAATACCCTGATGCTTCTTCCGATATTCTGCTGGTATTTAAAAGTTTTTTTCCCGTCAGGAAAATATCTTTTTCAGCTTCAATTTTGCTCAATTCCTGATTTGATAATATATCACTGTTAATATAAATATTTCCACCCGATGTGAGAACACTGGGTTGCATACTTTTTAAATTATGTCCATGCTTATGTTGTGCTGCGAGGATGTTGAAATTTTTATCTGCCGGATTGGGGGCTGCTTCTCTTTCTTCAAAAAAATAGAGACTGCGGGCATTATTCAGCTCATGAGTCCTGACAATCAAATCCCCCTTGACGGTTTTTATCGTCGCGGATCTATTCTCGACTAACTGACCTTTATTCCCCTGCGCATCTTTCTGTATCCACAGATTATCGTTGGCTTGCAGTAAGGCTTTATCACCGGTATTGCGTACGGTGTCACCAAATACCCGCATATCCCGGCCGGCGGTGACGCGGCCTTTATTCTCCAGGGTGGTGTTTGCCAGGGTAATATCCCGTTCCGCTTGCACTTTATTATTGGGAGCAATATTAGTTTCTTTGCCGATAATATTTAAGTCAGTTTTAGCGTTGGTATTGCCTAATTCGATTTTACCGTTAGCGTTTAAGGTGATATCACGCTGGTCACTGGTTAACTCTTTCAAATTAACCCCAACACCATCTTCAGTGGCCACCAGCCGGATTTTATTGGCATACATGCCGCCCAACGCTTTGGTATCAATGGCTAATTGCGGTTTAGCGCCTTCTCCGGCGAGAGGATTAACCGTGCCGTCTTTTAAGCTGATGCGGTTGGCTCCCTGCGTCAGAGAGAGGGTGTTAGCCTGAATTTTCCCGTTTAACTCCGTTGCCCGGCTGATGATATCGACATAATCCGTCGCTTTGCCATCCAGCCCTTTGCCGCCAATGGTGATCTGGCCTTGTTTAACTTCCAATGCTTCCAGTGCACCTTGTTTATCAAACTGGGGTTTACCGGTGGTCAGGGTGGCACCGGCAGTATTGATAAAACCACAGCCATCACAGGTGATGCCGTTAGGGTTGGCAATCATCACGTTGGCTTTATTGCCGACAATTTCCAATTGACCTTGCAGCTCAGAACGCCCGTTGCCGGTGACTTCATTAATAATCAGTTCCGCCGCGTTGCCTTTGAGGTTCGGGTTAGCGTTAAGTTGCCCGGCCAGTTGTGATTGGGCCGCCTGAGTGGCGTTATTGAGTACGGCACCTTGAGTGGCAACGTTAAACTCTTGATAGGTGTTATGGGATATCCCGGCGTCATTCGGTGTGGCGATATTCACCACCGGGACATTACCCTGATTTTGTACCTGTGTTTGGCCGTTATCCGGCTTTATCCCAGCCGCAATAGCCGGATGAAGCGGATAGACCGCAGTCAGGTAAATTAAAAGATAACCCATGGCCCTGACCATCGGGGTGTTGCGTTGATCCATCGTACTCTCTCTTTTTTTAGTGAATCTGGCTTTGGTGATAAAACGGTCATCTTTCCATAGAAAATAGTGATAAACTGATAGTGACATGAACAAACTATTCTAATGAGTAATTATTTATCTGTCTGAATGAATGGTATGAAATGTGATCAAAGTCGAGTTGTTTAATCCTGACAATGGGGAATGCGATGTATTAAATGCTGGAAAGTGGTGATAAGGCTGAAAATACTTTTTTTAAAATAATACCCGTTCTTTAAGTTTATTAATGATATTACGTCCCCAATCCGGCAGGGGTGTGACATTCTGCTTATGTATTTAGGAATATTTTTATAAACCAATCCCAAACACATAGTGAAGTTATATTCTATATTTCTACTTGATGACTTGCTGTTACAGATCCATATATCTAACATATTCAGCCAAGCCCATTGCATTGCATTTTTTACCGGCAGTTTTGTCTATATAACAATAACAGTTTGAATAAATTGATTATTACAATACTGCCAGTTGGTGTTTTTAGAAGGAATATTCCATGCGGATATTGATCGTTGAAGACAACATGCTGCTGCGTCATCATTTGACAGTACAGCTCCGTGACACAGGCCATCTGGTTGATGCTGCGGCAAATGCCAAAGAAGCCGATTACTATCTGGCAGAAAGCGAACCAGATATTGCTATTGTTGATCTTGGTTTGCCCGGCGAAGATGGTTTGAGTTTGATCCGTCGCTGGCGTCAGAAAGATGAAAAACTCCCCATTCTTGTTCTGACAGCCCGTGAAAGCTGGCAGGAAAAAGTCACCGTTCTTGATGCAGGGGCCGATGATTATGTCACCAAGCCATTTCATCTTGAGGAAATTATTGCCCGGATGCAGGCACTCCTACGCCGTAATAATGGGTTAGTTTCTCAGGTTATTGAATTCCCCCCCTTTCGAATTGATTTGTCACGCAAAGAATTAACGATTCATGGTGAAAATGTTAAACTAACAGCGTTTGAATACCGGATTATTGAAATACTGATGTGCAATAGTGACAAAGTGGTTACTAAAGATGCATTAATGCGCCAGTTATACCCCGATGCTGAACTACGCGAAGGCCATTCCATTGATGTCTTAATTGGTCGGTTAAGAAAGAAAATACTAGATATATGGCCTTATGAAGCTATCGTGACTGTCCGTGGTCAAGGCTATCGTTTTGATGTGTAAAACTTTGATGGGTAAAACAGTGCTAAAGCACAAAAAGAAGCCTTTCTCACTCCGTACCCGATTTTTAATGGCGACTGCCGCCGTTATTCTGGCTCTGACAATGTCTTACGGTATTGTTGCCATTGTCGGCTATCTGGTCAGTTTTGATAAAACCGCTTATACACTGCTACGCAGTCAGAGTAACCTATTTTTCAGTCTTGCCCAGTGGAATAACAATAAACTGGATATTTCAGTTCCCCCCAATTTCACATTAAATAACCCATCACTGGTTCTGATTTATAACAACAAAGGGGCTATCCTCTGGCGTCAACGTCATCTCCCGAAAGTAGAGAACTCGATTCCAAGTGAATGGTTGAAGGAAGATGGTTTGTATGATCTGGATACTGACCTGAAAAACAGCCGGGACTTGTTAAAAGACTCGGCCAATATGCAAAGACAATTAGGTAAACTTAACGAGCTCGACGAAAATGAAGACAATGAGCTGACCCACTCCGTTTCTGTTAACCGATACAGTGCGACAGATCATCTGCCAGCGTTAACCATTGTCGTCATCGATACTATTCCACAGGATTTACAAAAAACAGTTATGGTGTGGGAGTGGTTCGGCTATGTATTGATTGCCAATCTGATTCTGGTCATCCCCTTAATCTGGTTGGCGGCACACTGGAGTTTGCGGCCAATTAAGTCGCTGATTCATCAAGTCAGCTCGCTGGAGAAAGGTGAACGGGAAAAACTGGATGAAAACCCACCAACCGAGCTGCGGGGATTAGTGCGTAACCTTAATGTATTGCTCAATAATGAACGCAACCGCTATACAAAATACCGGACAACGCTGGCTGATCTGACACACAGCCTGAAAACCCCACTGGCTGTTTTGCAATCAACCCTCCGTTCTTTACGTAACAGTCAGCAAATGACGATTCAACAGGCCGAACCCATCATGCTTGAGCAAATCAGCCGTATTTCTCAGCAAATAGGCTATTACCTGCACCGGGCCAGTATGCGCAGCGAACACAGTACTATTATGCGGAAAGTTTCTTCTGTTCCAGCGTTATTGGATAGCCTGTGCAGCGCTTTAACAAAAGTCTATCAACGTAAAGGGGTTAGCCTGACGTTAGATGTATCGCCGGAGATCACCTGGCTTGGTGAAAAAAATGATTTTATGGAAGTCATGGGCAATGTGCTGGAAAATGCCTGTAAATATTGCCTTAAATTTGTCGAAATCTCAGTCACTGTTGATCATGACTCGGTGATGATTATTGTCGATGACGACGGCCCAGGCGTTCCAATTGATAAACGGGAAGTGATTTTCCAACGGGGCCAACGTGTCGATACCTTACGGCCTGGTCAGGGGCTTGGGCTGTCAATTGCTTCTGAAATTATTGAACAATATACCGGTGATATCAGTATCAGTGACAGCCCACTTGGCGGTGCCAGAATTTGCGTCATATTCCGGTGTCAGCAAATTAATGATGACGATTAAGCGACTGCTCTCCACTCTTCTGTCTCCGCCCGCATTGGACGAAGATTTACGGCTATTTTTGCTAAATATGCCTGTGCAGTCTGATACTCAATTCAACTCATTCGTTATAATATCCTGAAACTCACTTCACACTCAGGATGTCACTATGGACTATCAGTTGAATCTGGACTGGCAGGCGTTTTTGCAAAATCACTGGCAAAAACGCCCTTTACTGATTAAACAAGGCTTCCGTCAATTCATTGATCCACTTACTCCCGATGAGCTGGCAGGTCTGGCTATGGAGAATGAAGTTGACTGCCGTCTGGTCAGCCAGAAAAATGGCCGTTGGGATGTCTCTCATGGTCCATTCGAAAGTTACGATCATTTAGGTGAAAAGGATTGGTCACTGCTAGTACAAGCGGTTAATCACTGGCATCATCCTTCTGCCGCATTAATGCAACCCTTCCGCGTGTTATCTGACTGGCGGATGGACGATCTCATGGTTTCCTTTTCTGTTCCCGGTGGGGGCGTTGGCCCGCATCTCGACCAATATGATGTGTTTATCATTCAAGGGGTAGGTCGCCGTCATTGGCGCATTGGGGAAAAAATCCCCATGCAGCAACGCTGCCCTCATCCCGATCTGTTACAGGTCGATCCCTTTAATGCCATTATTGATGAAGAGATGGAACCAGGCGATATTCTCTATATTCCACCCGGGTTTCCCCATGAAGGTTATGCGATTGAAGATTCACTGAATTATTCAGTTGGCTTCCGTGCGCCCAATTCCCGCGAGCTGTTCAGTAGTTTTGCCGATTATGTGCTGGCTAATGATTTAGGTAGTTATCGCTATAGCGATCCTGATCTGACCTTCCGCGAAAACCCGGCACGGGTCCAGCAACATGAACTATCTGCGCTGAACGCAATGATGAACGAATTATTGGCACAACCTGAAACTTTCCAACAATGGTTTGGCGAATTCATCTCTCAGTCTCGGCATGAATTTGATATTGCCCCACCAGAACCGCCCTATGAAAGTGATGAAATTTATGAATTAATGAAACAAGGTGAAAATCTCCACCGCCTTAACGGATTACGCGTTATCAGAATTGGTGATCAGTGCTTTGTGAACGGTGAATTAATCGATACGCCTCATATTAAAGCCGCTGATGTTCTTTGCCACCATTATGTGATTAATGCAGAAATGCTGGGTGAAGCAATAGATGATGTGCGTTTTATCAGGCTGCTCACTGCATTGGTAAACAGTGGCTATTGGTACTTTAATGATTAATGTCTCATCACAAAAGGTGAACCTTTAAATAATTTTGTGTCACTTCTCACCCGGTTATTACTTCACTGCCTTTTAATCAGATCTTCCGATTAAGAGGCAGTTATCAAAAGTTGTATTAATCGTGTTTATCAGCCAAGTCACCTCCACGTAAATGCAAAAACTTGTGGCGCCAGGATTTGCCATTAATATCTGTTCAAATTATTCAATAGTGCAAAGCCCCTGAATTTTTCTCAACTTTTTTAGACAACAGTGCAGTCAACTCAGCAATACGCATAACCACATTCACGGCCTGTTCCATTCCCTCCAATGAAACAAATTCATGCTTGCCATGATAATTATACCCTCCCATGAATATATTCGGGCAAGGCAAACCACGGAATGACAATTGTGCCCCATCAGTACCACCACGAATGGGTTTAATAATGGGGTCGATGTCACAATCCAACATCGCCTGTTTGGCAATCTCAATAACATGTGGGTATTTGATAACTTCATCATGCATATTGTAATAATTGTCATCGATAGTCAGTTCGATATAACAATCAGGATGTAATCCCTCACCGGCTTTTTCCGCAATTTTGATCATCTTCTTCTTACGTTCTTCGAAATTATGCCGATCAAAATCACGAATAATATAGTGCATTTCGGCGCGCTCCACCGTACCTTTAATACGTTTCAGATGGTAGAAACCTTCATATCCGTCGGTATGTTCCGGTGTTTCTTGCGATGGCAATGCCTGATGAATACAAATTGCCAGCGATAAGGCATTGATCATGACATCTTTAGCATTACCAGGGTGAACATTATTGCCAACAATTTTGACTGTTACCACCGCCGCATTGAAGTTTTCAAATGCCAGTTCACCCACACCACCACCATCTACGGTATACGCCCATTCAGCATCAAATGAATTAATATCAAAATAGCGTGCTCCCTTCCCCGTCTCTTCATCAGGTGTAAACGCTATCCGAATATCACCATGTAAAATATTACTGTTTTTCAGGCGAACCATTGCGGTAATGATCTCTGCAATACCCGCTTTATCATCAGCACCAAGCAGCGTTCTGCCATCTGTAGTAATCAATGTTTTCCCCAACATGCTATGCAATACAGGAAACATGACTGGCGATAGCACGTCATCACCAGCCCCTAGGGCAATCTCACCCCCCCGGTAATCTTCCAGCATTTGTGGGCTGACATTTTTTCCAGGAAAATCTGGCGAAGTATCAAGATGAGCAATAAAACCGATAGCCGGTACAGGCCATGGTGTATTGGCAGGTAATGTTGCCATAACACAGCCATAATCATTCTGAATCACATTGGAGAAACCCAGCTCGGTCAGCTCTTGTTTCAGCGCGTTGGCCAGTTCAAGCTGACCATCACTACTGGGAATGGTTTTCACTGACGGCTTTGACTGAGTATCAAAAGATATGTATTTAAAAAAACGCTCTAGTAGTCTGTCCATTATTCTCTTCCCCCGGGAACCTGACTGCCCATTATGAGGAAGAGAAACAGAATAATTATTGCGTCAAATCAGCTTTAAATTCTTTTATCTTATTAATTAACCTTCGGGCATATTCGTCCACTATCTTACTGGCTGGCCCATAATGCTTTTCATCAAACAAACTTTCTACCTGACTCGGCTCCAAATTCAGCTCTACTGTGTGTGCCCCTGCCAGTTTAGCTTCATGCACAAATCCAGCCGCAGGATAAACATGCCCGGAAGTGCCGATAGCGATGAAAATATCCGCCTGAGCCAATGCAGAGTAGATTTGTTCCATAGCAAAAGGCATTTCACCAAACCAAACAATATGCGGACGCAATGGTGATGGGAACTGACAACAATGGCAACGTTCATCTGTCGTCAGAGGACCTGTCCACTCGAACACTTGCCCAGACTGACAGCAACGGACTTTGAGTAACTCACCATGCATATGCACAATACGATAACTACCCACCTTCTCATGAAGATTATCGATATTCTGGGTAATCAGGAGAAAATGATCGCCAAGCTCATTTTCCAGTGCGGCCAAAGCATAATGCGCCGCATTCGGATTGATTTCTGGCTGCTGAAGTTGATGACGCCGGGCGTTATAAAATGCCTGTACTAATGCGGGATCTTTCTGAAAACCTTCAGGTGTAGCAACATCTTCCACCCGGTGTTCTTCCCATAATCCATCAGAGGAGCGAAAAGTCCGAATACCTGATTCAGCCGAAATACCCGCGCCAGTCAGTACCACTACATAAGGTTTTTTCATATTCAGTGCCAATCGATTATCCCTATAGAAAATGCGGCTACGAAACCTTTGATGCCGCAAACGCTTAACCTTACGAAACCGACCAGGCCGACGACGAACACGCATATGATTTCCTTTAAGATTTCTCAATACTGCTTAGGTCTCTATTTTTTATACCATAGCGCCTTTGTTTAGCTCATGCCAATAGCCGGCTTATTATTTCCCACTTAAAATTCGCGCCGGATCAAGTCGGCTTGCCCGTCTGGCCGGATACCAACTTGCCAGTAAACTCAGAATCAAGGCTGTCGCCAGAACATACAGAACATCCATGCTATGTAGCTCAGATGGCAGGAAATCAATGAAATAAACATCACCAGAAAGAAATTGATGGCCGATCAGTTTTTCCAGGCCATAAATAAGGGCTGTCAGATTCAGTGATGCCAACACGCCAACTATCGCGCCGGCAATACTGCCTGCCATACCCGCCAGTAATCCATACCAGAGAAAAACCGCTCTGATTTGCCCATCTTTCGCGCCGAGGGTTCGCAGGATAGCAATATCACTGCTTTTATCTTTTACCGCCATGACCAGTGTAGAAACGATATTAAAACACGCCACGCCAATCACCAGAATCATTGCCAAATACATAATGCCGCGTACCATCTGAATATCCTGATACATATAACCGTAATTTCTTATCCAACTACTGATATAGACATATTCTTGTGATGCTTCACCGGCAGCCCTTACCCGTTGATCCGCGGCAAACACATCATCAACTTTGATCGCAATTCCGGTGATCCCCTGTCCATAATCCAAATATTGCTGTGCATCCGCCAAAGGAATCAACGCCAGGCTGTGATCAAGTAAGCCACTTAGCTGAAAAACCCCGCTGACCTGTAAGCGGATCCGCTTTGGTTGCAATAGTTTCATTTCTGGATCATTGTTCGGGATCATAACAGTCAGCCAATCGCCCCGTTTAACCTTCAAAGCATTAGCAACCCCCTGGCCAAGAATGACCTGTTGATGACCTGCCTGAAAGTTTTGCCATGCATTATCTTGTACAAACTGTGGTAATGAACTGACCTGAGCCTCAGTGACTGCATCAACACCTCTCACCTGAACAGCATGTAAGCTGGCGCCTTTTTCCATTAATCCGGTAAAAGTAATATAAGGTGAAGCAGCAACTACGCCGGTTGTGTTTTTTACCCGTTCCAATGCTGGCCGCCACTGCTCAAAAGGCTGATTGACCGCATAGATTTCACCATGAGGAACAACCGAAAGGATCCGGTTTCTCAATTCCCGCTCAAAACCATTCATGGCACTCAGACCAATAATCAGAACAGCAACACCAAGCATAATCCCCAGCGTGGAAATCACTGAAATCAGGGATACCATGCCACCACGACGACGCCCCCGGCTAAATCGCAGGGCAGTGACTAAAGAGAGAGGCAAATTCGCCATTACAATGCCCCCGTCAGGGTCAATTTATCCTGTAAATAACCATCCTGCATCTCCACCTGACGATTCAGCCTGCCAGCCAGTGTCAAATCATGGGTGACAACCAGAAATGCCGTGCCTTGCTGTCGGTTAAGCTCGCCCAATAATTCAAAAACACTATCGGCATTACGTAAATCAAGGTTACCAGTAGGTTCATCAGCCAAAACTAAAGCAGGCTCATTAACCAGAGCTCTGGCAATCGCCACTCGCTGGCGTTCACCCCCTGATAATTCTGACGGGCGGTGATGAGCCCGTTTCTCCAGACCAACCGCTGCCAACATTTCCAATGCTTTCTTCTGTGCCTGGCTGCGGTTTTTTCCGCCAATCAGCAGTGGCATAGCCACATTCTCTATTGCGTTAAAATCAGGCAACAAATGGTGAAACTGATAAATAAAACCCAATTCATGGTTGCGCAGCGCTGCTCTGGCTTTAGAAGACATTTTATTCAAAGAGTGCCCTTTAAACAGGACTTCACCGGAGGTCGGTGTATCCAATCCACCCAGCAAATGCAGAAGTGTACTCTTACCTGAGCCAGAACTCCCGACAATCGCCATCATTTCACCCTGTTTGATAGCAAAAGTGACATTTTTCAGCACTTCGGTCAGTACTTGCCCTTCCTGATATTTTTTACACAAATTATGACACAGCAGTAATGGTTGATTATTCATAACGCAAAGCCTCAGCAGGTTGAATGGCAGCAGCACGCCAGGAAGGATATAACGTAGATAACAAGGCGATAACCATCGCTGAAATTGCAATTGTGGCTACCTGTAATGGCTCAATCGCAACAGGCAATTCAACCCCGGAAGTTAACAGACCAACCAACGGCATTAAGTTATTAAGCTGGCTGGAAAGCAGCACACCGAGCCCAGTTCCCAGTAATGTACCGATGATCCCGGCACCGGCTCCTTGGATCATAAAAACGGTCATAATCTGACGGCGTACCAGTCCCTGTGTTTGCAAAATCGCCACTTCACCCTGCTTTTCCATCACCAGCAAGCCAAGCGAAGTAATGATATTAAATGCAGCTACAGCAATAATCAGACTTAACAGTAAGCCCATCATGTTTTTTTCCATCCTTACCGCCTGGAAAAATTCACCTTTACGTTCACGCCAATCTTTCCACAACAATCCTTCCGGCAGGGTTTGCAAGCTTAAATTATCTACAGCCAAGGGTTCTGTGAGATAGAGACGCCAGCCGGTGATGTTACCCTGCGGATAACGCATCAGACGAGCCGCATCTTGCTGATTAACCAAAACCTGTGTGCCGTCTACTTCACTATTAGAAGCAAAAGTACCCACAATCGTAAATAGACGCTGACTGGGAATACGCCCCATCGGTGTCAATTGGCTTGCACCCGGCACCATAAAGCGGACCCGATCACCACGTTTTACCCCAAGCTCCCTGGCCAGTTTTTCGCCCAAAACCGCATTATAGCTGCCGGGTTCCAGTTGCTGACGATAAGTGCTGATCAGATATTCCGTCAGCGGTTCATATTCATCAGCAGTGATACCCAACATCACGCCCACACCAACATTGCGGGGGCTTTGTAATACGACATCTCCCACCACCAAGGGGGTAATCCTGCTAACTTGTTTCAAATCCGCAAGCTCGCTGGCGGGATGCTTTCCCGGATCCAGAGAACCTTTCACCGACGTCACAACAGCCTGCGGCATGAAACCAAGAATACTGGTTTCCAGTGAACGCTCAAAACCATTCATCACGGACAATACTGTAATTAATGCCGCAACACCGAGAGTAATACCAATTGCCGATAACCATGAAACAAACCGACCAAATCTGTCAGCCGCACGGCCACGCATATACCGCAAACCTATAAATAATGAGACAGATTGGAACATAAAATCTGTTACTCCCCTGTTGCCAAAGCAAAGTGTTCGGCGATAATAAAGGGTAGCTATACTTTATGGAACCACCAACGCCCGGATCTGTGGTTTTTTTTATTTTCTCTCAACCTGCCAGCGTGTTTACTTTAAGACCATTATGAGTCGAAAAATCTGTTGGGAATGGACTGAATCATAGAGAACACATTAACGCTTATGTCCTCAAAATACCGTTATGAACTTCCTGAACGCCGCGGTGATAGCCGCCAGTTAGGCCAACTTACTGGCGCAGCTTATGCTGTAGAGTGTGCTGAAATTGTCGAACGCCATCAAGGCCCTGTGGTACTGATAACCAAGGATATGCAAAACGCCTTACGTCTGCATGATGAAATCCATCAGTTTACCGACTGCCCTATTGATCTCCTTTCTGACTGGGAAACATTGCCGTATGACAGTTTTTCTCCTCATCAGGAAATTATTTCCAATCGCCTGTCCACACTCTATCGTCTGCCAACCATGACCAAAGGTGTTTTAATCCTGCCGATAAATACCTTAATGCAACGGGTTTGCCCTCATGAGTTTCTTCACGGGCACGCGCTGGTTATGTGCAAAGGTCAGAGGCTTTCGCGGGATAAACTGCGTACGGAATTGGAACAAGCGGGTTATCGCAGTGTTGAACAAGTTCTTGAACATGGCGAATTTGCTACCCGTGGCGCACTGCTTGATCTTTTTCCAATGGGGAGCGAGCACCCTTATCGTATTGATTTTTTCGATGATGAAATTGATAGCCTGCGAATTTTCGATGTTGACAGCCAACGCACGCTGACCGAGGTCAAGCAAATCAACTTACTGCCGGCTCATGAATTCCCTACGGATAAAGAGACGATTGAACTGTTTCGCAGCCAGTGGCGAGAACGTTTTGAAGTTCGTCGTGACGGTGAGCACATCTATCAGCAAGTCAGTAAAGGGACATTACCGGCCGGGATAGAATACTGGCAACCCCTGTTTTTCAACCAACCCTTGCCTTTGCTATTTGATTATCTGCCAGACAACACCTTGATTATCAATCAAGAGATAATCCCCGCTGCGGAACGTTTCTGGCAGGATGCTCAACAACGTTTTGAGAGCCGTAAAGTTGACCCCATGCGCCCTCTCCTACCACCAGAAGAACTTTGGCTTCCGGCTGATAAATTATTCTCAGAGCTGAAAAACTGGCCCCGCATTCAACTCAAAACGGCAGAGCTCAGTCAAAAAGCCAGCCACATCAATCTTGATTATCAGCGACTGCCGGATCTTGCCGTTGTTGCACAAAATAAGGCACCACTGGATAAGCTTCGCCGTTTCCTTGAACAGTTCAGTGGCCGCGTTATTTTCTCCGTTGAGAGCGAAGGCCGAAAAGAAACATTGCAAGAATTGTTATCACGAATAAAGATCAAGCCAATTAAAATCAGCAAATTACATGAAGCACAATCATCAGGCTACTTTTTGATGATTGGTGCGGCTGAACATGGTTTTATTGATGCAAAGAATGCGTTTGCGCTGATCTGTGAAAGTGACATGCTCGGTGAGCGTGTTGTGCGCCGCCGTCAGGATACCCGCCGCACCATCAATACAGATACCCTGATCCGTAACCTTGCAGAATTACGCCCCAGTCAGCCAGTGGTCCATCTGGAACATGGCGTTGGCCGTTACCAAGGGTTAACCACTCTGGAAGCCGGAGGGATCAAGGCTGAATATCTGATCCTGAGCTATTCCGGTGAAGACAAACTTTATGTTCCGGTGTCTTCCCTGCACCTGATTAGCCGCTATGCTGGTGGCGCAGATGAAAATGCGCCATTACATAAATTGGGCGGAGAGGCATGGAGCAAGGCCCGTCAGAAAGCGGCTGAAAAAGTACGCGATGTGGCTGCGGAGCTGCTTAATATTTATGCTCACCGCACCGTAAAACCAGGATTTGCTTTTAAACATGATTGGGAACAATACCAATTGTTCTGTCAGAGCTTTCCATTTGAAACTACACCAGATCAAGAGCAGGCGATTAACGCCGTCCTCAATGATATGTGTCAACCAGTAGCGATGGATCGCTTGGTTTGCGGCGATGTGGGATTTGGTAAAACCGAAGTTGCAATGCGCTCTGCATTTCTGGCCGTCCATAATGACAAACAAGTGGCGGTATTGGTTCCGACAACGCTTCTGGCTCAACAACATTTTGATAATTTCCGTGACCGCTTTGCGAATTGGCCGGTACGTATTGAAATGATATCCCGTTTCCGCAGCGCGAAAGAACAGCAACAAGTCGTTGAAATGGCAGCCGAAGGTAAAGTCGATATTATTATCGGTACTCATAAATTGCTGCAAAGTGGCCTGCACTGGAAAGATCTGGGTTTGTTAATTGTCGATGAGGAGCACCGGTTTGGTGTTCGCCATAAAGAGCAGATTAAAGCGATGCGCGCCGATGTGGATATTTTGACACTTACCGCAACTCCTATTCCACGAACGCTCAATATGGCCATGAGTAGTATGCGAGATCTCTCGATCATTTCGACACCGCCCGCCCGTCGCCTGGCGGTCAAAACGTTCGTGCGCGAATATGACAGCCTGGTTGTTCGGGAGGCGATGTTGCGTGAAATTTTGCGTGGTGGTCAAGTTTACTATCTCTATAATGATGTCGAAAATATTGAGAAAGCGAAACTGCGCCTCGAAGAGTTAGTACCGGAAGCACGGATTGCCGTTGGTCATGGGCAAATGCGTGAACGAGATTTGGAACGGGTGATGACTGATTTCCATCATCAGCGGTTTAATGTCCTGATTTGCACCACCATTATTGAGACAGGTATTGATATTCCAAGTGCCAATACCATCATTATTGAACGTGCTGACCATTTCGGCCTGGCTCAATTGCATCAGCTACGAGGACGTGTCGGACGCTCTCATCATCAGGCTTATGCTTATCTTCTGACGCCGCATCCAAAAGCCATGACAACCGATGCACACAAACGTCTGGAAGCCATCGCCTCCCTTGAGGATTTGGGCGCGGGTTTTGCACTGGCAACCCATGACCTTGAGATCCGCGGAGCCGGTGAACTTCTCGGTGAAGAACAAAGTGGTCAGATGACAACGATTGGCTTCACACTCTATATGGAGCTATTGGAAAATGCGGTTAATACACTAAAAACGGGTCGTGAACCTTCACTTGAAGACTTGGCGAATAGTCAGACGGAGGTTGAATTGCGTATGCCTGTTTTATTACCTGATAATTATATACCTGAGGTCAATATGCGTTTATCTTTCTATAAACGCATTGCCAGCGCCAGAGACGAATCGGAATTAGCAGAATTAAAGGTTGAATTGATAGACCGGTTCGGCACATTACCTGATCCTGGACGCCATTTATTACAATCGGCGGCAATTCGTTTATCCGCTCAGAAATTAGGGATTAAGCGCATAGAAGCCCATGAAAAAGGCGGTTTCATCGAATTTAGTGAGAAAAATAATAAAGTTGATCCAACTTATCTGATCGGCCTGTTACAGAAACAGCCTGAAATTTACCGGTTAGATGGCCCCGCTAAATTGAAATTCATTACTGACCTGAACGAGAGGATGGCACGCCTGGAATTTATTCAGCAATTACTGAATACTTTTGAACATCATCAACTCGGTTCTTAACGCCTTTTTTACTTTCCCGGACCTTTACAACCCATTGCGTAAACACTCGTTTACGCAATGACATTTTAGCCTTAATTTCGCGCAAGACAAAGCTAGCAAAAAACGGCGGGCGCGGCATATTTCCCCTACCTGCGCATATCAACACAGAATCTGGACAGCGAAAAAATAAGGTCGCTATTCTGCACTTTGCCAATCATTATTTGATCCTGGATCCCGCCAGTTAAAACAGTTTTATTTAATTATTATCACCAAATTACGCTATTTAAGATAGTAGACAATGATTGTAATTCAATCATATAAATTACAAGATTTAACTATATATCGACTAAATAATGATAAAAATCAATTAATATCAGATTATTATATCAAAAATAGTTTATAATAATTTATATTTAACTATTGTTATATCGATACTTTACATTTCAAATAAAGTAAATAAAACTGAATCATTGGCGCGAGCTTGGCAACGGGAATGAATCAATGAATGCAATCTGTCAAATGATCGAAAAAAGAGCATCAGAAACAGCTGGCGAGTTAATTTTCAAGTTCCTATGTGACGGTGAAAGTGAAAAAGAACAATTGAGTTGGAAGGATCTGCACCAGGGGCAAAAAAGTATTGCTTATTACTTACAGCAATATTGTCAGCCCGGAGAGAGGGTAATAATCATGTTGCCTTCGGGCCTGCTATTTGTTCAAACAATGGCAGCTTGCTTATATTCAAGTGTTGTCGCTGTACCCGTGAATCATTCCCGCCCTGATGGAAGAGGCTGGGATACTATTATGAAAATCATCATGAACAGTGATGCCAAGTTAATCATCACCAGTTCAGAACAGATTGAAAAAATAAAGCAAGCACTTGCAAAAGTGAATAGCCTCAATAACGTCATTGTAATTTGTCCTGAAGATTTAATAAACGCGAAGGAAAGTGCACCCTATCGAACCGGATCAAACCTGGCACTCCTCCAATATACTTCAGGTTCAACGGGGGATCCCAAGGGAGTCATGGTCAGTCATGAAAATTTAATGAGTAACTTAGAATCAATAAAAAATAGATTTTCATGTTCACAAGAGGGTTGCGGCGTCATTTGGCTTCCACCTTACCATGATATGGGGTTATTAGGTGGGATCCTTCAACCTTTATATAGCGGAATTCCAGTGGTATTAATGCCGCCAACTTCGGTTATTCAACAACCAATTCGATGGTTAAAAGCCATTTCAAAATATAAAGCAACCATTTCAGGAGGACCTAATTTTATTTATGAACAAAGCGTTGAAAGAATAAGTAACAAGGATCTGGAAGTTATCGACCTTTCAAGTTGGAAGAACGCATTTTGCGGCGCAGAACCGGTAAGAGCAGATGTTATTCAGCGTTTTTGCGACCGATTCAGCCCTTACGGTTTTAACAAAGAAGCCATTTATCCCTGCTATGGACTCGCCGAAAGTACTCTGTATGTTTCAGGACCGGTAACGAATAGCAGCGGAATGAAAGTAGAAAACTTTAATTCCAAAGCGTTGAGTGAAGGAAATGTTATTAAAGCCAACAAAGCAGATGATAACGCTGTGCTTATTAGTCATGGAAAACCAGATGAAAATCACGAAATTATTATCTGCAACCCAGATACATCAGAAATATTACCAGAAGGGAAAGTGGGTGAAATCTGGGTAAAAGGGCCTTCAGTTACCTATGGTTACTGGAGTAATGAAATTGCCACCGATAATACCTTCAATCAGTATACATCAGATAATAAAGGACCGTATTTACGGTCGGGTGACTTAGGTTTTCTATTTGATGATGAACTATACATCAGTGGAAGAATTAAAGACTTAATTATCATAAGAGGAAAAAATCACTATCCACAGGATATTGAGAATACGTCACATATGACGGATCCCTCGCTGATTTCTGGAGGAAGTATCGCTTTTTCGGACGATAAAGGCGTGGTGGTTATACAAGAAGTAAAAAGAATTGAAATTAACAAAATAAACACCCAAGAAATAATAAAAAAAATAAGAGTTAATGTCACTAATCATCATGAAGTTTCCGTTAGTAAAGTAATACTGATTAAACCCGGCGGGATCCTCAAAACTTCAAGCGGTAAAGTGCGCCGAAAAGCAATGCAGGAAATGTTTAACTCAGGCAAATTAATTGTTATTGATGAATGGCATACCCAGAGTGCTAATAGTGATAAGAAAAATAATAACGAATATTCTCATAGCTCCGTCATCAGAAACTGGTTTGATCACTGGCTGATGCGAGAAACGGGAGAAACGCTAGCAGATATAAAAAGTGAAGAATTTCGCCTTGAGCACCTGCCAATTGATTCACTGCAAAAAGCAACGCTATTGGCTGATTTTTCAGATTTAACATCTCATCCGTTACCCTCGGATATGTTTGATCGCCATGAATATCTGGGATCTTTCTTGAATGAACTGGAAGCAATATATAATTTTATTAGCGGATACAATAAACTATCACCTGAGTTGCGTAACCAAATTACGGGTCAATTGGAAAATAAGGATGACCATCACGTTTTTGAAGATATTGCCGTTATATCAGATGATTTCTTCAATCCAATATATTTGAAAGGGGTTAAAGAAATTGAATCTCGTCTTGAGTCAATGAAAGGCGTCAGCCCCCCATTCTTTACAACACATGAGGGTGTGAATGGTTCTCATACCGTCATGAATGGGGAAAATTATCTCAATTTCTCTAACCATAATTATCTTGGTCTGGCCCAACATCCTGACGTTAAATCGGCCTCAATATATGCCATAAATACCTATGGCACCAGCCCTTCAGCCGCGAGGATTGTTGCTGGTCAACGCCCGGTTCATGTTGAGCTGGAAGCAGAAATAGCTAAATTTACCGGTCATGAAGACGCGATTACTTTTGTGAGCAGTAATTTTTGCAACGTCACGGTTATAGGACACTTAATGCAACGTGGTGATCTCATTTTGTACGATGAGTATAGCCATGACAGCCTTATTCAGGGCGGAAAACTGTCTCAGGCAGAAATGATGCCATTTGCTCATAATAATTGGCGGATGGCAGAGGAGATTCTTAGTAAAAAAAGGAAAAACTACAAGAAAGTGATGATCTTCATTGAGGGTGCTTACAGCATGGATGGAGATATTCCTGACCTGAAAAAATTTGTTGAAATAAAGAAAAAATATAAAGCACTTCTGATGGTTGATGAATGCCTCTCCATTGGCGTTGTGGGTGAAAGTGGAAGGGGTATTTGTGAGCATTGTGATGTCACTCCAGCAGAAATAGATATTTCTATGGGTGGAATAAGTAAAAGCTTCGCAAGTTGTGGTGGTTATATCGCAGGAAAAAAATCATTTATAACTTATTTAAGGTATACGACTCCAGGTTTTGTTTACACAACGGGAATGCCACCGGCTGTTGCAGCCTCTGCGCTTGCAGCAATTAAGGTCATACAAAAGGAAAAATTCAGAGTTCATAATGTACAAGAATTATCAAAATATTTTATAAACAAAGCCAACGAACTGGGTCTGGATACTGGATTGAGTAAAGATACCCCGGTTATCCCTCTCATGATAGGTGACGAAAATAAATGCATACATATTTACCAGAAACTAAGGGATAATTTAATAAATGTACAACCTATTTTGTATCCTGCTGTACCCGAAAACAAAGCTCGTTTGCGATTATTTATTAATTATGGTCACAAGGTTGAGGATATAAATAAAGTCCTCAATATTATAAAAGAGTATATCTGATTAACTTTAACTTAAAAGGCAGCATGTAATGAATATGACTCAGAAAAAAAGAGAGTACTATAAAAACGCATGTCTCTTTTTAGGACATAATGCTTCAGCCGTAATATGGAATAATGCCGATGATATGTTTGCCATCGAAGATGAAAAAGAGAGTCGTTCCAAAGGTGGGGAATATGTCCCCATTCATACGATTTTAAAACTGATGCGATATGACATTAATGAGCTGAATATAATTAACTTTCTTGGGGAAATAGATTATAACCATGTCATCATGGCTTTATGTGGCAATGACAAAATGGCATTTAATAAATTCATTGCAAAAATAAGCTTATACGAATTAAAAGTCAATCATCACTCTACTCACGCAATTAATGGTATTATTGAAGCTTGGGAACATCATAAGAAAAATAAAGAACCTAAAATGTACCATATACTGATCACTGATGGTACAGGTGACGATTATGAAGCCACTTCCCTATATACAGTGACTATCGATAAAAGTAAAACATTGGAAAATTGTATAAAAACGCTAAAGAGAGTAAAAAGAATATCTGCGGCTGACCTCTCATGTGGAATACTTTTTGCTCGATTGGTATGCAATGCCGATACGGGCTTTTCGCCACTAAAAGACGAGTATAAATCACTTGGTTACGAAACAGAGATAACAAGCCTGTTAGACAAGAAAAAAATTAATCAACTAAACGGTATTATAAGCAAATTATCAGACCGTTTTTTATCTAATAAGAAATGTGGTTTAATGTCAGCCATCAGAAATGACATCAAATCTTTTTTACCCGGAGTATATGATACAAATTTTTCAGAGAAAAACGTGGATCACTATGAACGAAAAAAAATCAAACTGCAATGGAGCAATTTCCGTTATCCCATAACCCTGCTGGGAATAAAGAAATCTCCATCAGAAATTCTTTCAGATAAAATCGCACATCAGCACTTTGAGCATGGTTTTTCTGTTAAATATATGCAGGAAATAGCAGCGAAGCATGTCAGGATGCCCTCTTGGTTGCTAAGGCATTTAAACGGATTAAGTAAATTAGAAATACGCATCATTTCATCATATATTGCCAACAAATTTTTAGAAACCTACCTGATAAAACTGATTAATACTGAAAAAGTTGAAAACCTGATTGTTGGTGGCGGCGTTCATTTCAATGTAAAATTAAATAATGTCTTACTGAACAATATAAAAGGTGATATCTGTTGTTCCCCACTTGCTGGTGATATTGTTCATGCTTTAACAGGTGCGGTTATTCTTGATAAAAAATTATCGAAAAGAAGCGTAGACCTACTCTTGCTAAAACGTAATTTATCTTTGCCTTACCACGGTAAGTATGGAAAGCATGTTATTCATACAGATAATGAAGATGATTTTATTGAAAAAGCTGCTTATTATATTAGCAAGGGATATATTGTTAATACAGTGAAAAATTGGGGGGAATTAGGCCCCAGAGCGCTGTTGTCAAATTCAACGCTGTGTTTACCCACAGCCGAACTTAAACAAGAAATTAACCTTCTCAATGGAAGAGATGACCATATGCCGATGGCTCCGGTATTAAGAGCTGAAAATCTATCTGTTCTATTTAATATTAAAGAAATAAACAGAGTCGTTGGTTCACTTCACGGTATGATTATCGCCTTAAGTTATAATGATAATATATCAGAAGAAAAATATGCGGGCATCATGCATAGAATGCACGATGGTAAAATTACCGGCAGGCCGCTTATTGCCAAATCAAAAGTTGATGTGGAAATGCTACAGAAAATCGAAAATAAAACCGGATATATTGCGCTTATAAATACCTCTTTCAACATTCATGGCTACTCTACGGTTCAACAAATGCAACACGCGTATCACGACTTCGATTACCAGTGCCGGATCGCTGAAAAGTCCGGCCTCCGTCATCCTCTACTTATTATCGGTAATTTTTAATAAAAAATTAAAGGAGTTAAGTAAAGTGAGATATCAAGAAATTAAAAAAATAAAAGGCTTGCCTTTAATTGGTTCTATATTGGATTATAAATCTGATGCTTTATCGCTATTTCTTAAAGCGGCAAGAGAAAATGGTGATATTAGTATTATAAAAATGGGTCCAGAAAGTATAGTCTTTGTTAACAACCCAGACTGGGTGGCAGAAATATTAGCAAAGAAAATGAATTTTTTTGTTAAGAGTCCCAGCTATAGAGAATTAGAATTACTTCTTGGGCAAGGTATGGTAACAACAGAAGGAGATGTCTGGAAAAAACAACGTGATAATGCAAGGCATGCATTTCATATAACGAGTTTAAACTCCTTAATTGCTCCCGTAAAAGATATCATCACTCAATTTTCTTATCATACTGTTTTAGATGGTCATCAACGTGACATTTTCAAGGATATGCTTGATCTTTCAATGAGTATTGCGTTAAAAACACTATTTGGACAAAGTAGTATTGACACCAGCAGGCATAATGTTTCAATAGCTCTTGAGAGGGCATCCGATTATGTCATTAAACGTCTTGAAGCAATCATTAAACTTCCTCCTCAAATCCCTACCATCTCTTCCTTAAAATTCAGGAAGGAAAAATCAGTACTTGATAGGAAAATTGCAGAAATAATAAAAAATAATGCCAGTGAAGGTCATCAAGATTGCTTATTAAACATGATTATAGAGAATGAAAATGACCATGATGCGATAAAGAATCAACTTCTTACTCTTTTTTTAACCTCTTATGAAACAATAGCATCAGCTGCCACATGGACATTTTATTTCATTTCTCGCTATAAACGCTGGTATAAAATCATTAAAGATGAGTACACTTCGGCAGTGCTAGAAAATGCCTCAGATATATTCGAATTAAAGTATACCAATGCTGTTATTAATGAAAGTATGCGTCTTCTACCTCCGGTATGGTCTTTTTCCCGCACAGCCAAAGAAGATGTATCTATAGGTGAGTATAAAATAGCGGCAGGAACAATGGTTGTTGTTTCCCCTTATTGTTTGCAAAGACACCCTGATTACTGGGATAAAGCTGACGATTTCATTCCTGAACGCTGGCTTGGGGAAATTAATAGCCATAAGCTTAACCGCACTTTTATTCCTTTTGGCGCAGGCCCCCGGATTTGTCTGGGTATAAATTATGCTCGCATGGTTTTACCTATTATTATTGGTGAATTTTGTAAAAAAGGATTTTTCGAAACAAATTATCAGGAATATCCGGAATTAAAAGCAGGCATAACCATCAGACCTGTCAATGGTGTTAATGGGGTCTGGAGAGAGTCGCCTGACGATAAGGGGGTATAATATGAATATAGTAGGCAAAAATATTTGGATCATCGGCGCATCAATGGGGATTGGTAATGCTTTAGCCAAGGAACTCGCCACTTATACTAAAAATCTGGTCATTTCGAGCCGGAAAGAAGCACTATTGGAAGGATTAGCTGAGGAAATTAATCTGCCGTCGGAAAATATTATCCCGTTTGACATAACACATTACGAAGAAGCAAAAGAAGCAACAAATAAAGTTATTGGACTTATGGGTAATATCGATTGTGTCATTTTTACCGCTGGGGTGAGTCAGCGCTCTTTAATTGCAGATACCCAATTTTCTGTTTATGAACGTTTAGTTAAATTAAATTATTTATCTATAATTAATATATCATTAGCCATATTACCATTGATGGTAGAAAAAAAGAGCGGCCATTTTGTCGTCCTCTCCAGTATAGCCGGTAAGTTTGGTACCCCTGACAGGTCGGGTTATTCAGCATCAAAACATGCACTGCATGGTTTCTTTGAATCTCTGCGAGCTGAACACACAAAAGACCATATTAATGTCACGCTGGTTTGTCCCGGTTTCATTAATACCGATATTACAATGAGATCACTCACGGGAAATGGGAGTGCTTATCAACACATAGATAACGAACTGGTACATGGTATGCCAGTTAATTTGTGTGCAAAAAAAATTGTTAAGGCAATTATTGGCAAAAAAAGAGAAATATATCCTGGCGGCAAAGAGGTGATCGGTGTATATCTCAACCGATTTTTCCCACGATTATTACAACGCATTGTTTCATTAAAAAGAAAATAGCTCCTGCATTCAAGTACAAAAGGCGTCTGTAACACGGCGGTTCAGAAATCCTGTCACTGGATCCCCACAGATTTTGAGGACAGCGCTGCGTCAGATGAGTTGACTTGAAAGGCAGTTAGTCGATGTACAGGCCTATACACATCGACGCGCTGGCGCGATTACACCCGTTCTTGCAGACTCACATTGATTTAACCAACCGCGCCAGCATATCGCATAACCCTCCAGCAGAACCCAGCATTTTTGCTAAAATCACAGCCATACTGAAATATTCACATAGAACCTGAATTATTACCTTGATTAGATTAAAAAAGCCGGTTTTCGGGAAATAATAACTCGATATAGCCATGCTCGTAATGGTAACCCCGATTATCAATCCCATACAATAATTTACCACTCTAACCTGAATTATATCATTCTGTTATAATCATAATTTTTTATTATATATTCAACCACTTGCATACAATTAAATAATATATTAGAGGAGGGAAGAAACATCTTAAGCTCCAATTTAACATTTTACTTAAGTGGTAATACCAGATGTCTAATATTATAATATCCTTGTAAAACTGTGCCCTATTGTAACAATCAATCAAATATATTGAGTAACTAATAAAATTATATTCAAACATATTGTTTGATAAAAAATAAATTATTATATATTCCTAAATATTATATTGTCTTTTAATTGCATCATTTTAAACTTCGTCCATACCAATTAGTTGAACTCGTATTTATCTGTTTTTAAGAAGCAAAAGAATAGATATTTATGATAAAAATGAGAAATAGTCATTATGCAAAGCATCACTTACGATAACGTTACTTCTGATAATGTTTCTTCTAGCAATATTTCCATGCAGATTCTGCATGAGTTGTTACAATACCGCAGACGATTTACTGAATCAGAAAGAGACTTAGTTCAAGAAGAAAAGCTTATTAAAAGCGTACAATTACCCAGAATTGCATATTTCGTCAAAAATAAAAAACCGATCGAATTTATTTTGCCGGCATTCCCAACAAAATCACCAAATAAAAATAAAGTGCTTGGCACTGCTCCCGATATGGCAGAACGCTTATCTTTGACTTTTCTTAATTCTCTGTGCCAGCGTATACAGCTTTATTATCCGCCTGGTGCCCGTATTATTATCTGTTCAGATGGGCATGTTTTCGGTGATCTCATTCGGGTCAATGATGAAGTCATTAGTCAATATCATGAAGATATTAAACAATTACTCAATGAGATGGGTGCTATAAACTTAAGCACATTTAATCTCAATGACGATAAGAACCTCTGCGAGCATAGTGATGATTTTGATTTACAGAGGCATATGTTAGTAAAACATTACGCCCGACCTGAGGAATCCATCAAAAACCAACTGTTACAAAACAGTGAGGGATTGCAATTGTATCGGGCAGTTACCCGATTTTTATATGAAGATAGCTTATTACCCGGCTATACCGGATCAAACAATGCCCTACAAAAAGATGCCAAACAGAGAGCTATCGGTGTTATTCAGCGAAGTTGGGCCTGGGGAAGTTTATTAGATACTCATTTCCCGGAAGCCATACGTCTGTCTATTCATCCTCAGCCAGCAGACAGTATTAAACTCGGTATTCATATGATGCCAACCAGGGATGATTGGTTAACCCCCTGGCATGGTGTCGCAGCCAATGTAAATGGGCAGTTCATATTAATGAAACATAAAGAAGTTCAGATGATGGGCGGAAAATTAGTCAATATTCATGGAAAACCCAGCCATTATGTGATTTAAAGGAAAATAATTATGACAGATTTAAATAGATTTCAGACAGAAGAGATGACCCCCTTTGGCCTAAGGATTACGCCACAATATTCCGACCAGAATATTGATACGTTATCTGTAGAAGAATTAAAACAACTGATCAAAAAACACCATTTGCTTATATTACGTGGCTTCAAATCTGGCTTGTCTGATCACAAAAAGTATGAAGATTATGCCCGTAATTGGGGGGAAATCATGATGTGGCCGTTCGGTGCTATTTTAGATGTCCGTGAACATCAGGATGCTACCGATCACGTATTTGATAACAGCTATATGCCACTTCATTGGGATGGCATGTATAAACCGACAATTCCCGAATTTATCATGTTCCATTGTGCACACGCACCGGAAAGCGACCAAGGGGGTAGAACCACCTTTGTCAATACCCGTCTTGTGGTTGCTAATGCCACTGCGCAACAATTAGAACAATGGAAAAATGTATCTGTTACTTATCGCATCAATAAAGTTACTCATTATGGTGGAATAGTTCATTCTCCTTTATTAGAAGAACATCCGGATGGATGTGGATCTGTTATCAGATACAATGAACCTGCGATAGATGGTGAGAAATTCCTGAATAAACATGCTATTGAGTATCATAATATCAATCCTAATCAGGTAGCAGAATTTCAGCAAGATTTTATCAATACGCTATACGATAAGCGCCATTTATATGCTCATGCCTGGCAAAAAGGCGATTTAGTGATTGTGGATAATTTTTCTCTGCTACATGGGCGAGAAGGATTTACGGCTAAATCAGAGCGACATTTACAGAGGATCCATATTCAATCTGATCCCGTATTTAACAATCAAGCCCTAATAGCATAGAAATAACTAGAAAAATCCATTATTTTGACTCCCATTGTAGTTATTGGTTACTCTGCCACTACAATGTAGCTATCAGCTAAAACAGATATAAATCTGTTGGGAGTCAATCATAATCCACCCCTGATTTTATTAATTAAAACCCACCGCTCACTCCAATGAGAGATAAATCCAAAACAAATAAAACTATATATTCAATATAAAATCACATTCGGTAATAATCAATACAGATAATACAGCCATTCCCTAACGCAATAGCGGACTAAGAAATAATAATAATATGAAATACTCATTTGTAGTTATACTAAGGAGGCGATTAACTAAAGAGGAAAATGACAATGTCCATATCCCTTGAGTACTTTAAATCTGCAAAATTTGACGGTAATCTGTATCTTAAATGTTATGGTGAAATGAGTGACAACATAGAAATAAAATACAAACTAATCAATTCAGATACAAAAGATATAGATGAATACTATAGTGACGATAATCAATTAGCCTGTTTTACCTCACTTAAACCCGCAAATTACACAATAGAAACCACTATCATTGAGAATGGAAAAATAACCAAAAATCTTCCACCAGAAAATATAGAAATAAAAGAATCAGATTTTCTGTTTGATATAGATAGAGAAATAGATAAAATTACTATAAATGAAAGCAATAATATTAGCTATCCATTACCTAAACAAACACCGTCTGAGGATAATGTTATTTCTTTGAAAGGAAACAATCATATCCCAAATGATAATTTGAAGTATAATCTTGAAATCATGTTTTCCCCAGATGGATTAAAAAGACTAGAAACTGAAAAAACTGACTTATTACCTGTTTTTAATTCATCTAAACATAAAATGGAGATAAAACCTGTCTTTAATAAAGACAATTTCGATAAAAAACCCTGGAAAACCCAGGAATTCAATAAATTAACTTATCTTTACAAAATAGAATCTGATATTAGTCATTCTGATTTAGTTAGATTAGCGGATGAACTGGAAAAACTGGATTATATCGAGTTTTGTTCTCTCACACCTGTTTTAAAATACCAGCCCCCGCCGCCTCTGATTTCATCCAAACCAGAAGAGGCGATTGCCGAATTTGATTCTCATATCATTACGCCAGATTTTTCATATCTACAAGGGTATTTAGACGAATACAATGGGATGAATATCAGAAATGCCTGGGCTACTGGTTATAAAGGTCAGGGTATCACTGTACACCATCTTGATTTCGGTGTTTACCGAAACCATGAAGATTTAGTGGGTAATATTACTGTAGTCAGCAGCCGCCCTGAAATACAAGACTGTAACCACGGTACAGCCTCTAGCGGATGTATTGCGGCAAAGAATAATGCATTCGGTGTAACGGGTATAGCTCACGAATGTGATTTCCGTTTTTATGACATTGATGATTTTGACAGAATAATATACAGTTTCTCACCAGGAGATATTATTAGTTTAAATATTCAAATTGTCGCCAATAATAGATATTACCCTTTTACCTATATCGCGTCTAATTGGCAGAAAATAAAGAGCTGTGCTGACGCAGGTGCAATTATTATCTTCTCTTCCGGTAATAGTGGCATTAATTTAGCCTATGATTTCACTTTCCCTAATTATGGCGATCCTGGCGGGATTATGATTGGTGCCTGTACATCAATTAATGGATATAGGTTAGGTTTTTCCAATCATAATCTCCATACCAGTTTAAACTCCTGGGGTGAGAATGTTACAACCACTGGATATTCAAATTTACAGCGCCTGCCAGGAAATAATAGAAACTACACTCGTAGTTATAATGGGACATCCAGTGCAACACCTTTAGTTTCCGGGGCGTTAGCACTCATTCAATCCTATGCTAAATTAAAATATCATAGATACTTTAATTGCTCTCAGATAGCGGCACTGGTTAAAAATAGTGGCTTTTCAACCGGGGAACTACAGGGAATGGGTTCTCGGCCAAATGTCGCAAATGCTTTCAAATTAATTGATCGTCTACTTTCTTAATTAAGATAAATTATTTCAAATTAAAGAAGTGATGCTTTATCAAGGCCACTCATTATTTCACGAGTGGCCTTGTATCGATTAAATAATTAATGCAACTTTAATCGCGGACGGATCACACGGTTAATTCCACCAACCAACATCATCAGACCAGTTTTAATATAACCATGCAAAGCGACCTGATGCATTCGATATAATGAAATATAGACAGCACGCGCCACACGCCCCTCTATCATCATTGAACCACGCATTAAGTTACCCATCAGGCTACCAACTGTACTGAATTTAGATAATGAAACCAGAGAACCATGATCTTTGTAGATATATTCTTTTAACGGTTTGTCATTCAACAACGCCATAATATTGCTATGGCAACGGCTCGCCATTTGGTGAGCCGCCTGTGCTCTTGGCGGAACCATCCCCCCCTCTTTCTTCGGGCATGATGCACAATCACCAATAGCGAAAATATGGTCATCAAATGTCGTTTGCAACGTTGGCGTTACCACCAGTTGGTTAATCCGGTTAGTTTCAAGGCCGGCAATATCTTTCATAAAATCAGGTGCTTTGATACCCGCCGCCCATACCATGAGATCCGCTTTAATCAACTCACCCTCTTTGGTATTCAATCCATGCTCATCAGCACTGGTTACCATAGTTTTGGTCAATACATGGACACCGAGTTTTGTCAGCTCCTGATGCGCCGCAGCGGAAATGCGTGCCGGCAATGCCGGCAAAATACGCTCGCCTGCTTCGACTAACGTCACATTCAGCGCTTCTGAACTCAGCCCCTCAAAACCATAGCTGTTAAGCTGTTTTACCGCGTTATGCAATTCCGCTGATAACTCAACACCTGTTGCACCACCACCAACGATAGCGATATTAACCTTATCTTGCTGACCACTGCTTGCAGAGTATTTAAGAAACAGATTCAGCATTTCATTATGGAAACGATGAGCCTGTTGTGGGTTATCCAGGAAGATGCAGTGTTCTTTCACACCCTGCGTACCAAAATCATTAGATTTGCTGCCCAGAGCCATAACCAGAATGTCATAACTCAGTTCACGTTCAGGAACCAACACCTCATTATATTCATCCCGGATCTCAGCCAAAGAAACCTTTTTGGTGTCACGATGAATATCGGTCAAGGTCCCTAATTGGAAAGTGAAATAGTGATTACGGGCATGGGCCAGATAACTCAACGCATCAACCCCATCGTCAAGTGATCCTGTCGCGACTTCATGTAATAACGGCTTCCATAAATGGCTCTGGTTACGATCCACCAGCACAATTTCTGCTCTTTTTTTACGCCCCAGCTTATGCCCCAGACTGGTTGCCAGTTCCAAACCACCAGCACCTCCACCAATGATCACAATTCTCTTCTTTGGTGTTGACATGACTACTCCACTAAAAATGTAAATCAAATGTTATCTAAGGATATTGAAACAATATCCTTAGATAACATTTGGCTTGAAATAAATAACTGATGTGATAGTTCCAGAATACCATGGCTGGTTAGTGGGTCATACCAAAATTGAACAACATCAAATTCTTTTGAATAAATAAACGCCAATTATAAAAATTAGCAATTTATTTCCAGTTGGTTGGATTTGGCTCTTAATTTGTTTCATTCGCCTATTGTCCGAAAACTAGGTACGTAATAGCACACACTAGATTCGATAAACGGGGAGTATGTGACTCCCCCGTATTCCCCTATCTCTTAACATCCCTCACCGAACACAACACTGCCATTTCTCATATAAAACCGTTAATGCTTTATTAGCCTGCTGCCAGCGTTTTGAGTTCTTTAGCTCATTCAGACTAAATTGTCCGCCCTGATGATACAATTCCGCTACTTTCTCTGCTTTGGTTTGAGGCAAGTTATCAAGCACACTGACCGCCCCATCACGGTTATTACACACCAGGATCATGTCACAACCTGCATTCAGCGCAGCCTGCCCGCGTTCAGCGTAACTGCCCATAACCGCCGCACCTTCCATAGAGAGATCATCCGAAAATATCACACCATTAAAACCCAATTGCTGACGCAGCACCGATTTCAACCAATATGACGATCCGCTGGCAGGATGCTTATCCACCTGAGAATAGATCACATGAGCCGGCATAATCGCATCCAACAAATTACGCTGGATAAAATCACGAAAAATAGACATATCATGACGACAAATGACCGCTAATGGACGATCATCGTGAGGTGTTTCTTGATGAGAATCGGCACAGACAGCACCATGCCCCGGAAAATGCTTACCTGTCGATTTCATACCGGCAGAATGCATCCCTTTAATAAAGTGCTCTGCCATTATCTTGGCTTGCTCAGGGTTTTCATGGAATGAACGTTCACCAATAGCCACACATTGATGACCTAAATCCAGAACAGGCGCAAAACTGATGTCGATATCCATTGCAATCATTTCAGACGCCATCAGCCAACCCGCTTCTTCCGCCAATTTAATGCCATTGAAATTATCACTCAATCCAGCAAAAGATTGGGCCGCAGGTAGGCAAGTGAAACCTTCACGGAAACGCTGAACTCTGCCACCTTCCTGATCAACAGCAATCACAAGACGATGACGGGATGCCTGACGAATTTGACGTACCAATTCGCGTAATTGCTCAACATCATGAAAATTGCGGGTAAACAGAATTAAACCGCCCACTAATGGATGTTGCAAAATTTCCTTTTCTTCATTATCCAATTCATAACTGACAACATCTAACATTACCGGACCCATAACATTCCTCACTTATATTCATGTACTGCAATCAATGCAGCATAATTGATTTAAAACGTTAGACCAAAAGAGAGACGCAACGGTTGCGCTAACGCTAAAAATTGTGGATCACCACTCTGTTTCCAACGCACTTCAAACCACATCAGAATCATATAGTCAACCCAAGGTTGCCAACGTTTAATTTGACGCGCCAATAACGTTCGATCCCGGTATCCTGATGGCTGACCACAATAGCAACGCAAAAAATCCTGCTGCTGCGGCTCATCCCAATGATTAGTGCAAAACAGTGTTGCTAACGCAAATCCTATATCGGTATCAGTTGCATATTCCCAGTCAATGAGTTTCAGACCCTGAGGCGTATTCAGCAAGTTACCGCAATGAACATCCATATGAACAGGTGATAGTTTTAGTATTGAAGGCATTGGCGACGATATAAATCGTTTATGCAACCGCAACCAACGAGGAGTAAGACGTGCTTTATCAATTTGCAACCAGTGGCTTGCTAACTGATGCCGTAATTGAAGCGGATAACCGAATAGTGGCTGATGGTGCAAAGTAGTCAATAATGCCGCCAGTTTTTGCAAAAAATCAGGCTGAGAAAACTCATTTTGCTCAATAATATGACCGGGCAGCCATTCCAATAACAACCAATGGGGAACCATTGCAATGACTTGTGGAGCAATTTTTATCTGGCTGAGATGACGCAGGATAGCATTTTCACGCTGACGGTTAACGCCAAGCTGCTTCCCTTGCTGCCACTGTCTGCGGCCGACAATATGATATTCGCCATTGGTGGCATAATAGTTTTCATTTGTCAAACCGCTTAACGGCCTTATCTTCCAGTTGCTTGCTGTTGTATAAGGCCATTGCCTGCATAACGCCCGCAATAAACAATCTTGATTACTTAACGTCACCGTGCCCTGACCAGAGAATCTCACCTGTCTGTACAATCATCAGTTGCATGACCATATCACGCTTGTCACTGTTACCTGAAACGATAGAATAGAGAACATAATCCGCATTTAAGTAACGAGCCAGACCAATCGCTTTGCTGCGTAACCCCAAACTATCTTCTTCAGACAGGCCCAAAGATTGGCGAGCGCTCTGTACTTGATTTTGCGGTACTAATACAAAAACATCCTTACTATTGATAGCTTGACGCAAAACATCAGTGATTTGCATGGTTTGCAACACACCGTTGGTGTTATTTTTTACTGTATCAACTAACAGTAACTTGCCATTTCCCAACCCATTAGCCTTAACCATTTGCTCTACCAATGGTTGCACCGTCCCTTCCCAATCAATTTCGCGCATTTTAGGTGGCTCTGGAACTTTTTCAGGTGGTGCCGTCGGTTCTGTTGGGATCACAGGTATAACCGGCGTCGGAGGCTCAGGCTGCTGCGGAGGCAGGGATGGACAACCAGCCAGAAACATGACAGATAGTGCTACAAAAACAATTCTTTTCATCAACCTATTCCAATTACAGAGTTTAAAGAAGCAGATAAGTTTCGGCTGTGACACCAGCAATCTATTATCAGTTCAACTCCAGTAATAAAACAGCAGCATTTATTTAAAAACCAAGATATCCGGGGACCATTCTGAGAAAAACATCCCCGAATATCTGGCTATATAATAAGCGAACTTTGGTGCTTCGCATTTACTTCAACAGTAATGGCCCCAAATGGCGGCCGCCAACCAGATGCATATGAATATGGTAAACTTCCTGCCCCGCATGACGGTTACAGTTCATAATCAAGCGATATCCATCTTCGGCAATACCTTCTTGTTCAGCAATTTTCGCAGCAGCCGTCATCATTCGTCCCAACGCTACTTCATGTTCTGTCTTGACATCGTTCACTGTCGGGATCAAAACATTGGGAACAATCAAAATATGAATCGGTGCCTGTGGAGAAATATCGCGAAATGCAGTGACCAGATCGTCCTGATAAACAATATCAGAAGGTATTTCACGACGAATAATTTTGCTGAAAATAGTTTCTTCTGCCATCACATTTTCCTTTTATTCAAATAACAAGAGATATATGAACGCTTACAAACCACAAATTCAAGTTGATAAATCAAATTTTGCAGACATCAACATGAAATAGATCGCAGAAATTCTGCGTGGTAACCCGAGCCAGCTCCTCAATACTCACACTTTTGAGCACAGCCATATATTCCGCAACATCACGCACGTATGCAGGCTGGTTTTCTTTGCCACGATGCGGCACCGGTGCAAGATAAGGCGAATCGGTTTCAATCAAAATACGATCCAACGGTACATATCTTGCCGCTTCACGAATTTGCTCTGCATTACGGAAAGTCACAATACCGGAGAACGAAATATAGAAGCCTAAATCCAATAATTCTCTGGCGGTATCTTTATCCTCAGTAAAACAATGCAAAACACCACCACATTCTTGTGCCTGTTCTTCACGCAATACCCGCAAAGTATCATCACGGGCACTGCGGGTATGAACAATAACTGGCTTATTGAGTTTACGGCCGATACGGATATGTTCACGAAACGAGGTTCGCTGTAGTTCAGCATTATCCTGCTGATAATAGTAATCCAGCCCGGTTTCACCCAATGCGACAACTTCTTTGCCGGCTGCTAAACGTGCCAGCTCATCAAAATCATAGCCTTCATCCAGATTAAGCGGATGAATACCACAGGAAAAGACAATATTTCCCCGCTCACCGATCAGGGTTTTCATTTGCTGGAAACCAGGTAGCGTAGTCGCTACTGCCAGCATAAATTTAACCTCCCGATCCGCCGCTTTTGCAACAACATCATCTACATTTTTATGTAGTTTTTCATAATCAAGACAATCAAGATGACAATGCGAATCCACTAACAACATATTAAACTCGTATACAAAAAAGATTTCAGAATTGTGAAGTAAACTGTTTTTCCCAATTGAGTAATTGTTCTGTCAGTAACAACTCTCTGTTTACGCCCACGACTGAGAGTAACTGATGACGGCAATATGTCCAGTCATCAACGCCTTGTAGTAAAACCACCATAGTATGCATGGAACTTAGTTGATAAATCAGCGTTTGTTGATCCTGATTGATGCAATAATCTGGTGCCCGCTGTTGCCACTTTACCGCATCAAGTAACAAGCTGATAAGCCAGTAAAGGCGCTGCGGCGCATCTTCGTGATTTAGCTGGGATAAAAGTGACAAAGCATCACGTTTATCCAAAGCCTGTTCAACTGCCTGACAGAATTGCCTCCGAATCTGCCATTGTTCCGGTTGCAGCAATCGTTCTGCCGCAACCGGCGCTCCCTGAGACAGTTTCAAAGCCGTCATTGCATCAACCGAAGAAATGACAGGTAACTGTTTTTGCAACCAATAAAAGCTGGTTTCTGCTTCAGGCACCGGCAGAAAATAGTAAAAACAGCGACTGCGCAAAGTTGCCAAAAGGTTGGCTGGCTGACGACATTCCAGAAGAAAATAGGTATGTTCCGGCGGCTCTTCCAACGTTTTCAATAATGCATTGGCAGCAGCATCTGTCAGACACTCAACCAAAGGCAGCCAGACAATTTTTACGCCGCCTTGCTGAGAACGACTATAAAGCTTTTCCGTAATCTGGCGTACCGCTTCCACACCCACACTGGTTTTACCCTTCTCCGGTGACATAATATGCCAATCAGGGTGCGTTTCTGCCATCATCAGGTGACAACTATGACACTCCCCACAACTTTTCATCCCCTGTTTATTCTGACACATCAACCAGCGGCTTAACCCATATATCAACACATCAGCCCCGGTGCCGGCATTAGCATGAAGCAATAAAGCATGATGGCCTCGTCCTTGCTGATGGAATTCTACCAACTGACGATATGCCTGATTAAGCCACGGATACCAATTCATCAGCCATTTTCCTGCTGTTTCAGCCATTGCTCAAGGGCTTGGCAAATATCTGCTTGTACCTGCTCTATTGGCTGAGCCGCATCAACAGTCACAATACGCTTATCTTGTGCCGCAAACTCCAGGTAACAACTGCGAGTACGCTCAAAGAAATCCATCGACTCTTTTTCAATTCGGTCTAATTCCCCGCGCTCACGGGCGCGCAGTAGACCAATCTGAGGAGGAAGATCGAGATAAATAGTCAGATCAGGGCGAAAATCACCCAGAACGGTATCACGCAGCGAGGTCATCAAGTTTTTATCAATACCACGACCTCCCCCTTGATACGCTTGGGAGGAGAGATCATGACGATCACCCACAACCCATGCACCGCGAGCCAGAGCAGGTTTAATCACATTTTCAACCAGTTGTACCCTGGCTGCATATAACATCAACACCTCTGCTTTATCTGTCAGAGATTCACCTTCAATACCTTGCTTAATCAACTCACGTAGTTTTTCTGCCAGTGGCGTTCCACCCGGTTCACGGGTAAAAACCAAGTTCTGAATACCGTGCTGCTGCAATATTTCAACTACCGTTTCCATTGCTGAGGTTTTTCCTGCACCCTCCAGCCCTTCAATAACAATAAATTTGCTGTTCATTTGCTCTGTCTTAATCCCTGACGGTAAATATTCACCGCCCTGTTATGCGCCGCCAGATTGGTCGTAAAAGTATGGCCGCCTTTACCATCCGCGACAAAATAGAGAAATTCAGTTTTTGCCGGGTGCGCAGCGGCTTTTATCGAAGCAAGACTTGGCATAGCAATTGGCGTAGGTGGCAAGCCATTAATCATGTAAGTATTGTATGGTGTCAGTGTGGTTAAATCTTTGCGAAAAATAGTGCCTGTGTATTTTTCTCCTAAGCCATAGATCACTGTCGGATCAGTTTGTAACCGCATATTCAACCGTAAACGGTTAATAAATACAGAAGCCACTTTTGTCCGTTCAGCCTCAACAGCTGTTTCTTTCTCAATTATCGACGCCATGATCAACATTTCATAAGCACTTTTATAGGGCAGGTTTTTATCGCGCTTTTGCCATTCTTCTTCAAGCGTCATTTTCATCTGCCGGTATGCTCGTTTCAGTAACGCGACATCGCTTGTCCCCGCCGTATAGTGATAAGTATCCGGATAGAGCCTCCCTTCCAAAGTATCAGTCTCCTTGATACCCAGTATTTCAGCCAATTCCTGAGCACTTTTGTCATTCAGTTCATGTTTAAGATACTCAGATTGTTGTAGTATTTTCCACCAGTCAGATAAATGGCTACCTTCAACAAAACGGACCGTAAATTGTGCCTCTTTGCCACTGGAAAATAATTGCAACATTTCCCGCAATGTCATTTCTCGTGTCAACAGGTAAGTTCCCGCTTTAAATTCGGCAAGTTTTGGCTCCAACCTTAATAACCAAGGGAAAATATGACTATCTTTAATCACGTTATCCTGAACCAATAATGCTTCCAAACTATGGCGGCCAATACCTGCTGGTAATGTAAATACCCGATCTTGTTTGATTGCCAATGTTTGATCTGCAAATCTTTCAACTTTCTTATAACCGGCATGGAGTAATATTGCCGCCACCACGACAATCAAAGCTAATAGGCTAAAAAAGTGCTTTTTCCGTTTCATCAATTAATCACTTAAACACAGCGCAAATTACAACTTCAAACATTCAGGAAGCAAATATTCATACAGCTCCCTTGACTGATATTTCCATGCGGGCTGATTTTCATGAGCCAGAATCTCACTGACCGGTATCACCGGCATTAAAGAATTGCAAACTATTACCTCGTCTGCATAAGCCAATGTTTCAGGATAACGATTTACACAGGAACAGTTATAGTCACTTTCTGATAATAACTGTATTATTTTTTCCCGCATCACGCCTTCAACACCACAGCCCCGCAAATCAGGAGTATACACATCTTTTCCTTTACGCCAGAAAATGTTTGCAGTACAGCACTCAACCAATAAACCATTGGTATCAAGTACCAAGGCTTCATCAGCATTGGATTTTTCGATAAATGATTTAATTAATACCTGTTCCAATCGGTTAAGGTGTTTAATTCCGGCAAGGTAGGGATTTATTCCCATGGGTATCGGGCTGGAGACCAGAGAAAGGCCCTCCTGGCGTTGTTTCAGATATTTTTCGGGATAAGGAGTGAGAGACAGGATCTGATTTGGTCGCGTGAAACCCTGTGCACTGTAACCACGCCCTCCGGCTCCACGGGAAAGGATAACTTTTAGTACGCCTTGTTCCGTAGTGGAAGCAATCTGTTTTATATGGTTTTCAAGCTGTTGCCAATTGGGTTGTGGAAGAGATAACCTTTCAGCACCTTTTTGTAATCTTTGGATATGCAATGACAGTAAAGCGGCCTGTCCCTGCTCTATTTTTGCTGTTGTAAAACAACCATCCCCGAATTGAATTGAACGATCATTCACTGGCAGATAGTCGCACCGCTCCCCATTAATCCAATACATATGACTTTGTTCTTAATTACTCAAAAAAGGTATTTCAACCAACTTATCAAGAAGCGGTATCATAGTATATAGTCGACATGAGTGCAAAAATGCCCACATAGCCTGCCATGAAAAGAGCTCCAATAATGATTAATTATTGGAGCTCTTTAATTCTGTCGCCTGAAAGTATTTACAAAATCATACTGTAGAGAAACTCAGCAACATGTTTCTGTTCACATCAGGCTTTGCCTTATCAATTAAGGCTTATATCTTACGGAAAATCAGTGAGCCATTCGTCCCACCGAAACCGAAAGAGTTACACAGCGCATATTCCATGCCCTCTACCTTGCGGGATTCGTGAGGAACGAAATCCAGACGGCAGTTCTCATCCTGATTTTCCAGGTTGATAGTTGGCGGAACAATTTGATCACGCAGTGCCAGGATGGTGAAAATAGATTCCACTGCACCCGCCGCACCCAACAAATGGCCGGTCATTGATTTGGTAGAACTGACTAAAACATCGGTGCCTTCACCAAATACTGACTCAACCGCATGGGATTCCGCCAAGTCGCCGGTGGGTGTTGACGTACCGTGAGCATTAATATATCCCACTTGCCTGGTAGTAATACCGGCATCTTTCAGAGCATTTTCCATCGCCAGCGCAGCACCAGCACCATTTTCTGGTGGTGACGTCATATGGTAAGCATCACTGCTCATACCAAAGCCAACGATTTCCGCATAAATTTTCGCACCGCGTCTCTTCGCGTGCTCATACTCTTCCAGCACCAGAACCCCTGCGCCATCCCCCAGAACAAAACCATCACGGTCTTTATCCCACGGTCGGCTTGCGCCCTGTGGATTATCGTTACGGGTAGACAAGGCACGGGCAGCACCAAAGCCACCAACCCCCAGAGGCGTACTGGCTTTTTCTGCGCCACCTGCCAGCATAATATCCGCATCATTGTAAGCAATAATACGAGCAGCATGACCGATATTATGTACACCTGATGTACATGCGGTGGCGATAGAAATACTTGGCCCACGTAAGCCGTAAATAATACTCAGATGGCCTGCTACCATATTTACAATCGTGGAAGGTACAAAGAATGGACTGATCTTACGAGGACCACTAGCCACTAACGCACCGTGATTCTCTTCAATAAGACCCAGACCACCAATACCAGAACCAATAGCAGCACCAAAACGACTAGCATTGGCTTCTGTTACTTCGATTCCAGAATCTTCAATAGCTTGCACACCTGCTGCAATACCATATTGAATGAAATCATCCATCTTTCGTGCATCTTTGCGCGAAATATTAAAATCTTCATGATTAAAATCTTTAACCAGGCCAGCAAATCTAGTTGCATGGCGACTGGTGTCAAAATGGTCAATCAGGCTGATACCACTCTGTCCGGTACAAACAGCTTTCCAAGAAGATTCAGCTGTATTACCGACAGGAGATAACATGCCTAGTCCGGTCACAACTACTCGACGCTTAGACACGCTTATCCTCCAGGGAGGGAAATAATTTAAGGCAGAAACATAGGCGGTCGAGTGACCGCCTAGGTGTGTTCACTTATTCGCTTTGGTTCTGGACGTAATCAATAGCTGCCTGAACTGTAGTGATCTTTTCTGCTTCTTCATCTGGAATTTCGATATCGAACTCTTCTTCCAGAGCCATTACGAGTTCAACTGTGTCAAGAGAATCAGCGCCCAAGTCATCAACAAAAGAAGCTGAATTAACAACTTCCTCCTCTTTAACACCAAGTTGTTCAACGATGATTTTTTTAACGCGTTCTTCAATAGTGCTCATGCTATTAAATTTCCTATCAAAATTCGCTTTCGCGATGGTTTTCGTAGTTTATAAAATACAGGAAAAGATGCAACCAAATCCCGGCTGGTCGAACCACAATCTTGCTCTATTTTGCGTTATTTAACACAAAAAATGCAACTGGTTCGCTCACTTTTTAGTTCATATACATGCCGCCATTGACATGTATTGTTTCACCTGTGATGTAGGCCGCTTCATCAGAAGCTAAGAAAGCCACAGCACTGGCAATTTCTTTCACATCTCCAAGTCTCTTAACGGGTATATCATTCGAAAAATTTGCCAACTGCTCATCTGGCAACTTCTTGAGCATATCCGTTTCAACAAGCCCTGGAGCTACAACGTTAACCGTAATACCCCGAGAAACGACTTCACGAGCCAATGTCTTACTGAAACCAATAATTCCTGCTTTTGCTGCGGCATAGCTCGCTTGCCCAGGGTTACCCATTACTCCAACGACAGAACCAATAGAAATAATACGGCCATAACGTTTCTTTATCATAAAGCGCATTGCCGCTTTTGACATACGGAAAACGGAAGAGAGATTCGTGTCAATAACATCCTGCCACTCATCATCTTTAATGCGCATCACCAAGTTATCACAAGTGATACCGGCATTATTCACTAAAATATCAATTCCACCAAACTCGGTACGAATGATAGACATCAATTGTTCAATAGATTCAGGATCAGCAACATTCAGTACAAAACCTTTACCGTTTTCACCAAGGTAAGCACTGATAGCTTCAGCGCCTTTTTCGCTTGTTGCTGTACCAATGACATGGGCTCCACGCTCTGCTAATAGTTCAGCAGTTGCACGGCCGATCCCACGGCTGGCACCTGTTATTAATGCAATCTTTCCATCTAATCTCATGTATTGTCCTCAATTACTTTCCAATATGGTGACTAATGAAGTTGTGTCATTCACCGCTGCTACACTTAAGGTACTGACAATTCGTTTAGTTAAACCCGTCAGAACTTTACCTGGCCCTATTTCTAATATCTGTCCAATACTCTGTCCAGCAATAAATTCAACTGTTTCCGCCCAACGGACAGGATTATAGAGTTGTCGTACCAGTGCATCACGGATAGCTTCAGCAGATTGTTCTATTTTCACATCAACATTATTTACCACCGGGAACTGAGGATGATTGAATTCAATTCCTTCCAAAACAACTGCCAGCTTATCTGCGGCTGGTTTCATCAATGCGCAATGCGACGGCACACTGACAGCCAAAGGCAACACACGCTTTGCACCCGCAGCTTTGCATGCAGTACCAGCACGTTCTACAGCTTCTTTCTCACCGGCAATAACAACCTGACCTGGCGAGTTAAAGTTAACAGGGGAAACAACTTGCCCCTGAGCAGCTTCTTTACAGGCTCTGTCAATGGATTCATTATCTAAACCAATAATAGCATACATTGCACCTGTGCCTTCAGGTACCGCTTCTTGCATCAATTTGCCACGCAGTTCAACAAGTTTAATCGCTTGTTTGAAATCAATGACACCAGCGCAAACCAATGCAGAATATTCACCAAGGCTATGCCCTGCCATCAGTGATGGTACTTTTCCACTTTTCTCTTGCCAGACCCGCCAAATAGCAACCGACGTTGCCAATAACGCAGGCTGGGTTTGCCACGTTTTATTTAATTCTTCTTCCGGCCCCTGTTGAACCAGAGTCCAAAGATCATATCCCAGCACATCAGAAGCTTCAGCAAAAGTTTGCTCTACAACCGGGAACATTGTGGCCAAATCAGCCAACATACCAAGGGACTGAGAACCCTGCCCAGGAAATACCATTGCAAATTCAGACATGTTCATTTTCCTGTCAAATTAAAAACGTATCAGCGCTGAACCCCAAGTCAGCCCACCACCAAAAGCCTCAATTAAGATTAGCTGACCACGTTTAATCCGACCATCACGCACGGCCTCATCAAATGCAGTGGGTACCGATGCCGCAGAAGTGTTACCGTGACGATCCAGCGTTACCACCACTTTATCCATAGTCATGTGCAACTTCTTAGCTGTCGCTGCGATAATACGCAAATTGGCCTGATGAGGTACCAACCAATCCAGCTCACTATGCGATAGATTGTTAGCGTCTAATGTTTCATCAACCAGATTAGCCAATTCCCGGACTGCAATTTTAAAGACTTCATTACCGATCATACTGGCATACGCAGGTTCTTTTCGATTTTGGCGATCCTGATAAGGCAACACCAGCAATTCACCATAGCTACCATTTGCATGAAGGTGAGTTGAAAGAATTCCTGGCTCATCAGAAGCCCCTACCACCATCGCACCCGCACCATCACCAAACAAAATAAGTGTTCCGCGATCTTCTGGATTAAGCGTTCTGGTAATAGAATCAGAACCAATGACCAGCGCATGTTTTGCCGCACCTGTTTTAATAAACTTGTCAGCAATACTCAATGCATAAGCAAAACCAGAGCAAGCAGCAGAAATATCAAAAGCAGCTGAATTCTTGGTACCCAACATGTGCTGAATTTGACACGCAGAGCTTGGGAAAGCATGACTGGATGAAGCGGTTGCCACAATGATTAAATCAATCTGATCTTTATCAATGCCAGACATTTCAATTGCTTTTTCCGCAGCCCAAAGACCCATCATCGCAACGGTTTCATCATCAGTAGCAATACGGCGTTCACGGACGCCTGTGCGGGTAACAATCCACTCGTCAGAGGTATCCACCATTTTTTCTAAATCAGCGTTAGTGCGCACTTGCGCAGGCAGATAACTGCCTGTACCTAAAATTTTTGTATACATGTATGTTCAGTCACTCTTGGGTAATGCTGTTGCCAGGCGGGCAGCAATTCTGTCAGGAACCTGCCTTTCAACGGCCTGAACAGCCTGTTCGATTGCGGCTTTAAACGCATGCTCATTAGCCGCCCCATGGCTTTTGATTACGACTCCATGTAATCCTAACAGACATGCGCCATTATACTGGTCAGGGTTCAGGTGACCGAAGCGTTTTGTCATCCGTTTTTGCAACCACTTCTTGACTATTTTCAACAACCAGGATAGCTGTTTCTTTTGTCCATCCGATGATTTAAGCAAGGATAAGATAATCCTGATTGCTCCTTCCATCGTTTTTAACGTCACGTTACCTGCGAAGCCGTCACACACCAATACATCACTCTTGCCTGTCAGCAACTCATCGCCTTCCAGATAACCAATGTAGTTTATTGCCGGAATATTCTTTAAAATAGTGGCGGCTTCGCGGATATTATCCAGCCCTTTACTCTCTTCTGTACCAATGTTAAGCAGTGCTACCGCAGGATTCGCTATACCGACCACTTCCTCTGCCATTACTGAACCCATAATGGCGAATTGCACCAGCATACGACTATCGCAATTAACATTAGCACCCAAATCCAGTACCACCGTTTTCTGTTGCTTCAGATTGGGCAATACTTGCATTAAAGCGGGTCTGTCAATACCATCAATAGATCTTAGTATCAATTTGGACAGCCCCATCAATACCCCGGTATTCCCCGCACTAACGCAGGCTTGTGCCACACCGGATTTCACTAAATCCAATGCAACACGCATTGATGTACCACGGCTGGCACGAATTGCCTGCGATGGTTTTGCACCGTTAGCCACAACCTGTTCGGCAGGAACCACCTGCAAACGACTGAGCAACTTAGCATCAGTATTTACAAGCAAAGGAGAGATGGTATCGGGGATCCCGACCAACAATAATTTAAGTTTAGGATTAGACGCCAGTGCCTGCAACGCAGCAGGCACCGTAACGCGAGGACCAAAGTCCCCGCTCATGGCGTCTAACGCTAAAGTCAGATTAGTCAAGGTATCAACTTGCTAATGACTGGCGGAGATTATTTGTTGATGACCTTGCGGCCACGGTAGTAGCCATCGGCAGTCACATGGTGACGCAGGTGAGTTTCACCAGAGGTTTTATCTACAGATAATAATGGTGCGGTCAGTGCATCATGGGAACGACGCATACCACGTTTAGAACGAGTTGGTTTATTCTGTTGTACGGCCATTGACCTTACTCCTTAAGTACTTTTCTTTAAACTGGCTAATACGGCAAATGGGTTTGGTTTTTCAGCCTCTGGAGGTAATTCACCAAACACCATATCCGCGTCGGACACTTCACAGTGTTCAGAATCATGTACCGGAACCACCGGCAGAGAAAGAATTATTTCATCTTCAATCATCGCCAGCAAATCTATTTCGCCAAATTCGTCAACGTCAATTGGCTCATACTCTTCCGGTAATGCTTCAGCCTGCTCATCATTGATGACCGGGCTAAAACAATATGTTATGTGAACGTGATGGCTGAAATTACCGCCACAACGCTGGCACTCAAGCGTAACATCCACATCGGAATGCCCCCGCACAACTGCCAGACGTTGATTATCTATCTGAAACGATAAAACGCTGTCTACATCATTGTCCACGCTAACCACAGATTCCGCGATACGCAAAACTTGCTCAGGAGAATAACTACCTATGTAGTCTAATCGTTTCTGAGCTGTGCGAAGCGCATCAATGGTCAGGGGTAATTTTAGCTTTTGCATAAGGCGCGCATATTATCTTTGTAATGCGATATAGTCAAAGAAAAAGGCCATACATCTTCACCTTTCCGCCAAATATTCGCTTATTAAGCCGTGCTTAGTTTAAAATGCCTGCAATTATTTCGCCATATATTTTAGAAAAATTATGACACAAATCGTTTTAGCTTCTACATCAGCTTACCGCCGTGCGCTACTGGAGAAACTCCGTTTGCCCTTTATATGTGCGGCTCCCGATGTTGATGAAACACCTCAGATTAATGAAAACGCAGAACAGCTCGTTATGCGCCTGGCACAGGCCAAAGCACAGGCATTACAAACAAAATATTCTCAGCACTTGATTATTGGTTCTGATCAAGTTTGTGTTATTAATGGTGAAATAACCGGCAAACCACACAGTTTTGAAAATGCATTTAAACAATTACGGCAAGCCAGTGGTCATTGCGTCACCTTTTATACCGGCATTTCTCTTTTCAACAGTAAAACAGGGGTAATTGATACCCGTTGTGAATTATTCAATGTTTATTTCAGGGATTTAACTGATGATGAAATCCGGGCTTATTTAACAGCGGAAGAACCGCTTAATTGTGCCGGAAGCTTTAAAAGCGAAGGATTAGGGATTACTTTATTTGAACGGCTTAAAGGAAAAGATCCGAATACGCTGGTTGGCTTACCCTTAATTACACTGACTGAATTATTAATCCGCCAGGGGGTAAACCCACTGACGGCAATATATTAATTACAATTACTTTTACGCAGCACTTTTATACAGCAGCGCAATTGTTCATCCATCGGCGCTTCAAGGCGTAATGTCTCCCCCGTCGAAGGATGGGTGAATTTCAACGCACTGGCATGCAAAAACAGGCGATTAAGGCGGGTATCTGATAGTTGAGAATCAAAAGCCTTATCGCCATAACGATCATCAAAAGCGATCGGATGCCCGGCGTATTGAGCATGTACGCGGATTTGATGAGTTCGGCCTGTCACTGGGCTGGCTTTCACCAGCGTTGCATTGGCAAAACGCTCTTCTACTTTAAAACGTGTTTCAGAAGGTTTACCTTCGCCGCTCACTTTCACAATTCGTTCACCGCTTTGTAAGATATTTTTCAGCAGTGACGCCTGAACAACCTTGCAATGTGATTGCCACTGTCCCCGGACTAAAGCCAGATAATCTTTCTGCATCTGTTTAAGTCGTAATTGCTCGTGCAAGGCTCGTAAAGCTGAACGTTTTTTCGCAATTAACAAAATTCCAGAGGTATCACGATCCAGACGATGCACCAATTCAAGGAATTTTGCCTCCGGGCGCAAAACCCGTAACCCTTCAATAACCCCAAAACTTAAGCCACTGCCGCCATGCACGGCAGTACCGGCAGGTTTATTGATCACCAGAATATGGTCATCTTCATATAAGACACACTCACCCAATGCAGCCACTTTCTCCAGTTTGGCTGAAACCGGTGCCACCTGCCGTTCTGCAACCCGGACAGGCGGGATCCTGACGATATCTCCCGCAGACAATTTATACTCAGGTTTTATCCTGCCTTTGTTTATCCGGACTTCACCCTTACGTACAATCCGGTAAATCATGCTTTTAGGAACGCCTTTCAAACGCGCTAATAAAAAATTATCAACACGCTGTCCAGCCTCATCGTCATCAATAGTGACAAATTGTACAATTTGATTATTCGTTTTCATGGCAGTGATTTTAATTACCACTCAAGCAGAGCGCCACTCATTTTTAAATATGAGTAAAAATCATGCATACTTTCCGCCTGTCGCCTTTCCTACTTTAAGATAAAGACTAAATATTAACTATTTCTTCATATTTCATCAGAAAAACCACTTAAAGGCATAAAGTCACCTTGCTATCACCCCAACAGCAATGGAATAATGCGTAGCCACCATCAGTTTTTTAATTCTGAATGGCGAAGTTAAACGTTTGTTCTTTGTTTGATTGCACAAAAACGCAGCAATGGCGTAAGACGTACTGGGGAATCAAATAATTAGCGGGCTACGGGTAGCAGTTTACTGGTATTGGATCAAATCCGCGTCATTCATATTTGCAGATTACTCCTAGAAAAGAGTGCTGTTTTTTAAGTGAAAATTCAGGCTCGCCGAAAATATGCGTCTCTATACAAACGACAGCCGGGAGGTTGGCGGATTTGTAAAAGACACGAGACCATCGGTTACCAGTAGCTCATCTATATTTGCCCGTGGCTCTATAACTAATGAAAAAATAATGAGTAAGTTACAATGAAAAGAATGCTAATCAACGCAACTCAGCAAGAAGAGTTGCGTGTTGCTCTGGTTGACGGGCAACGCCTTTATGATTTGGATATCGAAAGTCCAGGACACGAGCAAAAAAAAGCAAATATCTACAAAGGTAAAATCACCCGAATTGAACCTAGTCTGGAAGCCGCTTTTGTTGACTATGGTGCTGAACGGCATGGTTTCCTTCCTATTAAAGAAATAGCCCGCGAATACTTCCCTAGTAACTATCACCCTCATGGTCGCCCTAATATCAAAGATGTTCTCAGGGAAGGCCAGGAAGTTATCGTTCAAGTCGATAAAGAAGAGCGTGGCAATAAAGGGGCTGCATTAACCACTTTTATCAGCCTGGCAGGCAGCTATCTGGTATTGATGCCTAATAATCCCCGTGCCGGTGGTATTTCCCGCCGTATCGAAGGAGATGACCGCACAGAACTGAAAGAAGCCCTAGCCTCTTTAGAAGTACCGGAAGGCATGGGACTAATTGTTCGCACTGCCGGCGTCGGTAAATCCGCCGAAGCGCTACAGTGGGATTTATCGTTCCGCCTCAAACATTGGGAAGCGATCAAAAAGGCCGCTGAAAACCGTTCCGCTCCATTTTTAATCCACCAAGAAAGCAATGTCATCGTCCGCGCTTTCCGTGATTATCTGCGCCCAGACATTGGTGAAATCTTAATCGACAATCCCAAGATCCTCGATCTGGCACGGCAACATATCACTGCACTTGGTCGCCCGGATTTCACCAGCAAAATTAAACTGTATAGTGGTGAAGTTCCCCTGTTTAGCCATTATCAGATTGAATCCCAGATTGAATCTGCGTTTCAGCGTGAAGTTCGCCTGCCATCAGGTGGAGCTGTCGTTATTGATACCACAGAAGCATTAACCGCGATTGATATCAACTCTTCCCGTGCAACACGCGGGGGTGATATTGAAGAGACAGCGTTTAATACCAACCTTGAAGCAGCAGATGAAATTGCTCGTCAGTTACGCCTGCGTGATCTGGGTGGTTTGATTGTTATCGATTTTATCGATATGACGCCCGTACGCCATCAACGTGAAGTAGAAAACCGTTTACGTGATGCTGTCCGTCAGGATCGCGCCCGTATTCAGATTGGTCGTATCTCCCGCTTTGGCTTGCTGGAAATGTCCCGTCAGCGTCTGAGCCCATCACTGGGTGAATCCAGCCATCATGTTTGTCCGCGTTGTAGTGGCACAGGTACTATCCGTGATAACGAATCCCTATCATTGTCCATCTTACGTCTGATTGAAGAAGAAGCGCTGAAAGAGAACACGCATCAAGTACATGCCATTGTTCCGGTACAAATCGCTTCATATTTGTTAAACGAAAAACGCCAGGCAGTCAGTGCAATTGAACGCCGTCAAGGGGATGTTGGTGTGGTGATCGTTCCTAACGATCAAATGCAGACACCGCACTTCTCTGTTCTGCGCATGCGTAAGGGCGAAGAGGTTTCTACACTGAGTTACCTGCTTCCTCAGTTTCATGAAACTGGAATGGCAAATCCTCAAGAAGATGTCCAACCTGAGCGTAAACGACCTGAGCAGCCTGCTATTTCTGCTTTTGCCTTACCAACCGATGCGCCAACACAGCAGCCATCGCATAAAGTAAAAGAGCAAAAACCTAACCACCCAGCTCAGGTTAAAACAGAACAACCAGGCCTCTTAAACCGCCTCTTTACTGCTTTGAAAAAAATGTTCAGCGCAGAAGAAGAAAAGCCAGTACAGCAAAAAGACAATAAACCATTTGGTCATGATAACCGTCGCCCTTCTGAACGACGCAATCACCGCCGTCAGAATTCACGCAAAGATCGTGATGATAATCATCCGCCGCGTGATGAGCAGCGTAATAACCGCGACCGTGACGAACAACGGAAAAATCGTCATACTCAGCAGAAAAATGGTGTTCAAGATAACGACGCAACCGTAGAGATCGCTGCTCGCGAAACTCAGCAGCAGCAACGTCGTGAGCAACGTGCAGAACGTCAACGCCGTCGTCAGGAAGAAAAGCGTCAGCAGCAACTTGAAACCCAGAAACCAGAAGTTGTTGAAAGTGAGGTTGAAGAACGTCTGCCGGTTATACCACGCCGCCAACGTCGTCAGCTTGAGCAAAAAATTCGTATCACAGATGAAGTGAAAGAAACGACAACGATCACTTCACTGCCCGTACCTATTGTCACGGAAGAACAACTACCCGCACCCGTTGAGATACAAGTAGAAACAGTTCAACCATCACAACAGGCTGAAAGTAAGGAGCAGCAAGACAATGTTATGCCACGCCGCTCTCGTCGTTCACCTCGCCATCTGCGTGTCAGTGGTCAACGCCGCCGCCGTTACCGCGATGAGAGAAATCTGCCTCAATCACCGGTACCACTATCTCTGGCGGTTGCATCACCGGAAATGGCTTCCGGCAAAGTTTGGGTCCGCTATCCAGTGACTCCGGTTTCCACAGACATGCCTGAGGAACTATCTGTTGTCGAACAACAAAATGAGATACTGCCGACAATAGCGACAGAAACAGCACCTGCAATAGTTGTAGCTGAATCCGAACCAACCACCATCACTGAATCGCCTAAGGTAGCAGAGGTGCCGGAAGCTTATCAGGATGAAATAAAACCTGAAGCTACCATTGCAAAAGAAAATGATGTTGTTCTACAACAAACTGAATCAGTACAGCAAGAGCCGTTAATTATTGAACCTGCAACAATAACACCGGTTACGTTTGAATTTGAACAGCAGCCAGCAACAGAAGAAATTGCAGAAGTGGTTACTATTGAAGAGAGTAAAGATGAAACAGTTAAACAACCTGTTGCTATAATAGCCAAAGTTCATCATGCCTACGCGCCGATGACCAAAGCATCCGCTCCAGAGATGATCGAACAATCTATTGTTATCAACGAATGGCAACGCTCTATTTCTCATTTCGGAGGGAAAGGAGGCGCTGGAGGCCATTCAGCTACTAACGCAGCCACTTCCCCAATGGCTAAACCGCGATCTTTTGAATAGCAACATCATTTAATATTAGCAAAATGGCTCTTTTTTGGGAGCCATTTTTTTTGCTACCACTCCCACAAAAATACTTATCGTTAGTTCCATTTCATCTGAATGAAGTCTAAAATTGAGCAATTATCACTCTACTGATTCATTATTATTTGATCTGGAGAACAGCCCTATGAAACCGTGGCTTATTTTTGGTGCAGGTAGTGGGATTGGACGCCACTTAGTCACTATCGCATTACAACAAAAACGCCCCATAACTGCATTGATCCGCAATTCTCAGCAAGCTTTTGAGCTCAACGCCCTGGGCATCAAAGTGATACAGGGTGATGCCTGTGATGCTATCAATGTAGAAAAGGCCGTACAGGATGCAGGTTCAGAAGCCATTGTGTTTTCTACTATTGGTGGAATTGATTCAGATCTCTTCGGTAATATGGCTATCATTGATGCCCTTGAGAAAACCGGAACAACACGTATGTTACTGGTTACATCAATAGGTTGTGGCGAAAGTTGGAAAACCCTGTCCCCCAGGGTTAAATCACTATTTGGTCAATCTGTCCGACGCAAATCAATGGCAGAAAGCTACCTTCAGACCAGCTCTCTGAATTACACAATTATTCGCCCAGGTGGATTAACAGACAAACCAGGAACAGGCCATTGCCAACGATATCAGAATGATATTCATGGTGCCGTCAGCCGCAAAGATGTTGCGCATCAACTGACAATAATGGCAGAAGAGGAATCTTCATATCAGCAGATCTATGCCTTGGTTGATCCAGAGCTTAAACCTGATTGGGCTGTTGCATAATCGCTAAGAATAACCACGCATGAATGCGTGGTTATCTGATGATATTACTTGGGTTCACCCATTGTTTTTAATTTCTTAGACAACTCACGGCGCTCTTTAGAAAGATCCGCATTTTTAATGATGTGATCATCTATACGGTCTTCATAATCACTACGCATATTCATAATGATGCTTTGAATATCCTCAATTGACATACCCGGCTTGATGTATTCGCTCAAGTTATCAAGCAATAAAACACGTTTCTGGTTGTCACGTATCTTCTTTTCGTTGTCTACAATTTCGCGCTGTAACTTATTCTTACGACGAAACATACGCACAAACTCCAACACATTGTGGAATGACGGTTTATTTACGTTATCCATTTTCATACCTTTCTTTAACCCAAACATACAAATTATCCAATCTGATCACACAATACAGGCTAAAGCCATTAATAGACAAGTCAGTTTCCGTTCTTTATTGATTTTAATTGATTACAGAAACTGCTCACTTCCCGTCTCTTGCTGAAAATTTCAGCACATTGTCCAATCGAAAACAACTGACCAATGTAGATGAATAATAAACAGTCAATTCTTCTCAGGTAGAAAATAGACGTTTTTTCCCTCCTTCCCTCTCCATTTCTTACCACAGTTAGCGCAAAAGCATTATGTTCATTAAGCACTATTCTCGCCACAATGACCTGAAAACGGAGTTATATATTTATCAGAGAAAAGACTTATATGTGATAATCATTCTGACCCTATTTCATAGAAGTTAGATGAAAAATTATAAAATTAATCTCATTCTATTTGTAAATAGAATTACTGAGCCAATTATCAAGAAAACAATCAAATAAAGACTATTAATTCCGCGTGACACTATTAAACATTTAAATAATAAATATTTTATAATGGTTTTAACAGCATAATAGACAGCGCTTTCAGAAAATACGTTTTAATAAAAACATACACCAATCACATAACCAAC
>NZ_JBHFKZ010000035.1:0-51003 GCF_042879375.1 Photorhabdus sp. RM323S | reverse complement strand
CCAATCAGTTGCGCCTGTTGCAAACGCTGCTGTTCTTTTTCCCTGTCAAATATCGGACTGAGGACATTAGCGGCGTTATCGGTATCGCCGCTCAGAGTGGCAATATCCTGCGTCTGGTGGTCCTTATCCCGGATAATCACCGCGCCCTCACTGACGGCAGCGTGCGTGGTACTTTCATCATGGCCGGCGCTGTTTGCGCCCACCAGAGTATTGGCGGCCAGATTGCTCAGTAATTGACTGCCAACGGGCCCCCCGGTGCTGATACCGGCACTCTGGTGTTCAGTACGGAAGTCCGCTTTGTTTTGAATGTCCTTAAAGCCCAACGTGCCCGTGTCAAGGGTGTTGTGGGCTTTGTCGGCCGTGCTGGCAATCACCGCGCCGTCAAGCTGAGTATGGTCCCCCACGTTCACCTGATAGCCCCCTTTCCCCGCATACAGCCCGGTTTGTTCCTGTACGCTGTCAAAATTGCTGTGGAGCTTGTCGCGGCTGGCGCTGAGGCTGAGGGTCCCGCCCGGTTGCGGGCCCACGGTGGCACTGGCTCCGGCACTGGCGTTCTGCTGCTGACTGTCATAGCGGTGGCTGTCTTGTTCGCTACTGAGCGTCAGGTGACGTTTCACCTCGGCGGTTATCTGTTCGCCGCTGACCTGAGCGCCTTTTAGCGAGGTGTCCCGGCCACTGTTCAGCTCGACGGTCTGTCCTGCCTGTAACGTGGTGTTATTGTGACTGACACTGTTGCCATTTTCATGGCCTTTGCCCCGACTGACATTGGCTGAGACATTCAGGCCGGTGCCCCCCGGTCCCGCAGTCAGGCCCACGCCCAGCGAGCTGCCGTGGCGACTGTTTTTGCCAGTGGTCTGCTCACTGTTCTGGCTGGAGGAGAGCTGAATATCCCGGTTAGCATTCAGTTGCAGGTCTTTACCTGCCTGTAACTGGCTGCCCTGAATGTGGATATCCCCGCTTTGATTTGATGGACCTTTGCTCTCCCCGTTAGCGGTTATCGTGAGGTTATCCCCGGCAGTGAGATGGCTGCCTTGTTGGGTGGTCTGATGCTGCTGCTGTTCTGAACGGGAAGATTGACGCCCGTAGGACAGGTTAACCCCGGCCAGGTTGTTATTGCCTGTGTCATCACTGCCCTGAGCCTCCGCCAGTCGGCCCGCCTGCACGGCCTGTACCCCACTCAAGGCGGCTTTGGTGTGCTGTAACGCGTTGAGGCGCGGGTCTGCGGTCTGCTGCGCGTCACGGACCGTTTGCACCGCGCTGTTGACGGCACCTCCCGCGGTGCCACTCAGCGCCACGGTTAAGCCGCTCTGTTTTTGCTCGGTTTTTGTCAAGACCGTGTGATTATTTTCCGCACTGGTGATACTGACGCGCTGACCGCTGAGGGTCATGTTTTTACCTGCCACTACGTCACTGCCGTGAATCCGGAGCTGTTCACCTGCGGTGAGAGTGACGTTGCCCTGACTGCTGCCCACGGTGCTGCCTTTGGTCAGCTGGCTGTCACTGTCCGTAGTGGTTTTTTGGCTGGCCTTGCCTAATGTGAAGCCGATACCCCCGGTGCCCATCAGGCCCGATTGTTTCTCCTGCCGTAAATGGGTTTCATCGTGCGCTTCGGCTGCGGTGGTGACGGTGAGCTGATGACCAGCGCTCAGGCTGACATCCTGCGTGCCCGCCACATGACTTCCACTGATATGCAGGTCTTTACCGGCCTGGAGAGTCACTTTATCGCCACTGAATGTGGTGCTCAGGGCCTTCCGGTCATGCACTTCGTCGTGGGTTTCCACTGACGACTTCGACAGCCAGCCTTGACTGGCTTGTTTGCTGTGCTCCACTAAGTCGGATGAGGCGGTACCGGTGGTCAGCGTCAGGTTATTTCCAGCCTGCGCCGTCAGTTGCTGACCGGCATTAATCTGAGCTGCGGTGGCCGTCAGGTCATGCCCGGCTTGCAATGTCAGGTCACCGGCGCTGGTTATCTGGCTGCCGATATCGGTCTGTTGGGTCAGATGGCGCGTGTTACCGCCGCCCCAGTCGCCGCTTTCTGTGTGTTGCGTGTTTACGGTCTCCAGCGTCAGGTCATGCCCGGCCGTTATCCCGGTGTGACCGTCTTTCCCGGCGTTCTTCACCTCACTGGCGGTTATCTGGACATTATTTATCGCGTTAAGCGACAGGGTGCCCTTATCGTTCTGCACATAGATGCCCGCCGGACGGTCCAGCCAGCGATTAGCCTCATCCCCGCGCACCGTCGAGGCACTGGTGATATCGCGGCCTCGCAAGCTCACCCGGTCATCTCCCTGAATCTGGCCGCCCCGGTTGGTAATAGTCTGCTGGGCCGTCAAATCCACTTTGCCGCCGCGAATAAAGCCGCTGTTGGTCAGATTGTTGGCGGTCAGTTGCGTGACGTCACGCCCGCTTATCGTGCCGCTGTTAGTGATATCGCCCTGACTGTTAAGGGCCACGGTATTGCCGGCTAGCAAAGCGCCGTCACTGCTCAGGTCGCCCTGACGGACACGCGCGTAAACCTGCGGCACAGTCACCACCTCGGTCGTGCCATCCGTCAGGGTCACTGTCTGGTTAGTCAGCCAGATAATATCCGAGGTCAGCAGCGCCATTTGGGCTGGACTGAGGGCAACGCCGGGGGTGAGTTGTTGGGCTTTACCGAAAGCCACTCCGGCATCCATCAGCGCTTTAAACTGCGCTTCATCATTGTGGTAACCGGGCAGATAACGCTGGCCGGTCAGTTGGGTGATTTGGTCGCGCACCAACCGCTGTTCGTAAAATCCGTCCCCTAACCGTTTGTGGACCAGAGCCGGGTCGTGCGTTAACTGTTGCTGCATGTAGTCCGAGCCCAGCCAGGGTTTATACTGGGTAAATTTCGGGTCGGTCTCCACCAGATAGTGGCTGTCACTGCCCGGTTGCACGGTGTACAGGCTGTTATCCGGTAATCGGGTATCGGGCGTGATAACGCGGATGACCGGGTCAACCGTTTGTCCTTTGACAGTTTCCGGGGGCAACGTCAGTTCAAACGGCTGGCCGGGTGGCAGAACTAAGGGCTGGCCGGGCGGCAAGACTAAGGGCGCGTTGTTTATCCCGGCAACCGGTTTCACGGCGGTGGGGGCTTGCTGCACTTGCCCGGTCTGGCGATCCGCTATTGGGATACCGGCAGCCTCTGGCCGGGTATGGTCCTGCCAGGCCAGCGTGTTCAGGTCAATCGTTTCTGTCACCGGGCCCCGTTTATAATCGCGCGTATCTTTCCCCTGCGAGGTTTTGGTGCCGCCGAATCGGTGCCAGCGTTTGGTCTTTTTGGCGTACCAGTGGATCCGGCTGCCGGTATCGGTGGTGATACGTTCGCCCTGCGTGGCGATATTGTGCAATTCGCCAATATTGCCCGCCAGCGCCCCGCCGGCGACTATCTGGCTGTCGTGATTGATGACCTGCGCACTGTTGAGCGTGATATTGCCGCCCGCCAGAATTTTACCGGGGTCACTGTGTTTGACCTGGGTCTCTCTGACGGTGCGGGTGTACTGATATTCATAAAAGTCATTACTGCGGCTGCCATCCGGCATGATGGCATCGTGTACGCCGTATTTGTTGCGGTGCGACGTATCGACCTGCGACCAGTCGTAACGCGCAGTCTGGCCGCTCAGTACCGCATCGTGATGCGGCGATTTCTCTGTTTCGACGACCTGGGTGACCAGACCGGCGTTGGTGTTGCGGATCTGGTCAGCCTGGATCTTCAGGTTGTTCCCGGCTTCAATCGTCGCCGCGTGGTTATTGAGTTTATGCGCCTGACCGCTGGCCGTCAGGGTGTTATCCAACTGGCCGCCGATATGCATGTCGCCCACGCTGTAAATCTGGGCATGATGCTGGTTGTTGAGCGTTCCGGTGCCGATATTTAGCCGGTCACGCGCCGCAATCACGGCGGCTTTGCCATCTTGAGCGGTGTTATTCAGGGTGCCCGTCTGGAGGGCGAGCTGGTCCCCGTAAATACGCCCGGTGCCGGTATTGTTCAGGGTGTTGGCTGTCAGGTGGGTCAGGTCGCCATCTATCAGCCCGGTATTGTTTACTGTGTCGTGGACGTTGATTTGCGTTTGTTTAGCGCTGATTTCGCCTGACGCGTTATTGGTGAGATGTTGTGCGTCAAGATGCAGCGCCTGACCGGCTTTTATCTGACGGTCATTGCGAATATGGCCGGTCGTTTTCAGGGTCAGATTGCCATTGGCCGCGGTGTTGCCGGTCTGGTGAAAATCTTCGGTTAAGGTGACCGCCATATCGCCCTGTGATAACAGTTGACCGTCACCACTCAGGGCTCCGGCGCTAATGTCAGCCTGTTTCCCGGCAATCAGGGTGCCCTGTCGATTGAGGATCACCAGATGCGGTTGCTGAGCCTCACTGTTGACCGTGAGCTGTTTGCCCGCAGAGACCAGCCCCTGGGTATTATTCAGCGTCTGGCTGATGTTCGCTTGCAGGTGGTGAGCCGCCCGTAAAGCCCCGCCGGTATTATCGGCCAGTTGGGCGTTTATCGTCAGATTTTGGGCTTCCACGCCGTTATCTGTGTGCGCTGTCTCGCGGTTAATCAGGTGAGCAGTGTTCAGGGTGAGTTGCTGACCCCCTCGCATCAGGCCGCCAGTGTTGTCGGTTTTTTCCTGCACGTTAAGCGTGGTATCGCCCACCGCTTGTACCTGACCGTGACGATTGTCGAGCCGTTGGGTTTTCAGGTTGAGCCTCCCTGCCGACAACAATTTGCCGTCCCGGTTATCGGTCTGCGCCTGTCGGGTGTCGATAGCCAACTGTCCGCCTTGAAGGTGGCCCTGACGATTATCCAGTTGGCCACTGGTGACCGTGGTGGTGCCCTCACCAATAATCTGGCCCTGCTGGTTATCCAGTAACTGCCCGTCAGTATCCAAAGTCAGGGCGTCTGCGGATTGTAAGGTGCCTTCGCGGTTTATCAGTTGTCGGCTGTGAATGTCCAGTCCGCCATTGCCCGCTACCCTGCCGCCGGTGTTATCGATGTCGCCGGTGCGCAAGGTTAACTGCCCGCCACTCAACAACTGGCCCGCTTTTTGGTCAGTATTGCGGGTATTAGTCAGCCAATGGCCGTGGGTATTAATGGACATCTCACGACCCGCCTGTAACAGCCCCGCCGTATTATCCAGTTGGCCACTGGTGACCGTGGTGGTGCCCTCACTCAGAATACGCCCCTGCTGGTTATCCAGTAGCTGCCCGTCAGTATCCAGCGTCAGGGCGTCTGCGGATTGTAAGGTGCCTTCGCGGTTTATCAGTTGCCGGCTGTGAATGTCCAGTCCGCCATTGCCCGCGATCTGTCCCTGCGTATTGGTGAGCACGGTGCTGGTCAGGGTGGTTTTGCCGTCCGCCGTGATTATCCCGCCAGTGTTATTGATGTCACCGGTGTGCAAAGTTAAGTGTCTGTCGCTCAATAACTGACCGCCTTTTTGGTCTGTCGTGGCGGCATTGGTGAGCCAGTGACCGTGAGTATCCACGGTCATGTCGCCACCAGACTGTAACAGCCCGGCGGTGTTCTTCAGCTCACCACTGTGTAAGGTTAGGGTGTCCCCGGCTATCACCTGCCCCTCGGTATTGGTGAAGGGATGGCCTGTGGTCTGGTTGTTAATGTTTTGCGCCAGTAACACACCCTGAGTGTTATCCAGAGTCTGGCTGGTTGTGGTCAGTTGGGTTTTGGCTTCAAGATGACCGTTGGCATTCTGAATGGCTTTGCCAACGGTGAGGAGGGTGCTGTCCCCGGTGGCAACGATGCTACCCTGACGATTATCCAGTTGGCTGGCGCTGAGCTCAAGCGCATTGCCGGCTTCCAGCCGGCCCGACTGATTGTCCAGTGCATCGTTAACCGCCAGTGTCAACGAACCATTTTTAGTCGCGACAAGTTGACCCTGACGATTATTTATTGCCGTGGCATTCAGGTGTAGATTGCCGTTGCTGGCAATCTTACCGCTTTGATTATTCAACGTGTTGACCGTGAGGGACAGGTTATCGGTGCCCGATTGTTGCATGACGCCGCCCTGATGGCTCAGGGTGTCCGCATTGACGGTCATCTGCCCGGCCTGAGTTTCAGCGTGGTTGAGTTGCAGTTCACCGGCCTGTATCGTCAGGGTGCCATTGGTCAGCAGTTTGCCCTGATTGCCCAGCCACCGTTGGGTGTTGAGCGACAGTTTCCCGTTGCCCGCCAGTTGCACCGTGCCTTGAGTATTATCCACCTGATGTGCGGTGAGATGCAGGTCCTCGCCCTGACTGGCAATGTTGCCCTGACGGTTGTTAAGCGTGTCAGTGGTTATCGTGAGCTGTTTGCCTTGGTTGAACAGGGTACCGCCACCGTTATTCAGGCTGCGCGTGTTAAGCGTCAGTTCACCGGGACCGGTCTGGTTAATTTTTCCCCGTTCGTTAGAGATATCAGGCGTCGTGAAGTGGATTTCCCGCGCCACTAACTGGCCGCCTTCGTTGTTAAACTGGCCCGGTGTTTTCGCAATAAAACGGTTGGCGTTGACGGTGGCGTGAGCCGTCCTTATTCCCGCTTGACTGGCGGTGAGTTGAATCTGGCTAGCGGCGGTCTGGCTGTGGCTCAGGTCAATCTGCTGACTGTGGATAGCCAGCGTATCGGTGGCCAGATTTTTCCCCTTCGCCTGAACCTGCCGCGCGGTCAGGGTTAATGAGCCGGGGCGGGTGGTGTTGCCGTTATCATCCAGCCCGGCCACCCACACACTGCTGTGACCACTGTGTATTGTTCCTGCTCTGGCAGTGATATTGCCCCGCGCCTCAATCCGGCCGCTATTGTCCAGTTGTCCGCCGGATTGCAAGGTCACTGTCGATTGCGACAGGAGTTTGCCCTGATTGTCTATCCCGACGGTCCCGGTTAATTGCAGCGCATCCCGGCTGCTGATGGTGCCCCGATTTTCAATCCTGCCCTCGGCGGTGATATGCACCTCGCCTGCCGGAACACCGAGGTTACCGGCGTTACGCACCCCCACACCGGCTTCGGTGCCCACCAACTTAATTTTATCGGCATAAATGCCACCGAGGGCAGCCACATCCAGCGCAAACAGCGGGTGCGCCTCATCCTCCCCGGCAGATTTCTTCTCACTCTGCTGATGTGCGGCATCCACGGTATTGCGTCCGGTGGTCACGTTCAGGTCTTGCGCGTGTAATTGGGCGTTAATCGCCACAGAGCGGGCGATAATATCGGTGTAACTTTGCTGTGTGCTGTCCATGCCGTGCCCGTCAATCCGGACTTCCCCCTGATTGACATCAAACCCTTTCAACCGGCCCTGTTCCATCAGGGCCTGTCCGGTGGTCAGGGTGGTGCGGTGGGCGTTAATAAAGCCGCAGCCGTTGCAGGTGATCCCGGACGGGTTGGCAATCACCACTTCAGCCTTGCGTCCGGCGACTTCAATCCAGCCGTTGAGGTGACTGGGGTTGCGGCTATTGACCTCATTGAGGATAATTTTCGCTTCCCCTTTCGCCAGCCAGGGGTTACCGGCCACTTTGCCGCCGAGCTGGGTGTCGGTGGTTTTGTGACTGTTATTGAGGATAACCCCGTGTTTATCCACATCAAACTGGCGATAGGTATTGTGGGAAACCCCGGCAGCACTGGGGGTCTGGATATTGACCTGCGGCGTGCCATTGGCACTGGACATTACCGTCGGTTGCTGATGACCGGGCGCGTGTCCATCGGCCACAATCGCTGCCTGAGCAGTGAAAACAATCCCCCCCAGGGCGAACAATAAACCCAATCGTAATGCCGTTAAACGGCAAAGACGTTGGACGGATGACCGACCCCGGCGACGTGCCGTATGACCTGGCCCGGGGCTCGCAATCTCGGCTACCACCATCAGCATGTTGCGGGCGTGATTAAAAATAATGCGATACAGATGTTTATTCATAGTGTTGCTCCACTCCCTCGACGGATGTTGGCGATGCGTCGGTTGAATTAATACTGCCAGTACAGATTGAATCCAGCGGTGACCGGTGAGGTTTGAAAGCCTGCCGGTTTGGATAGCGGGATACCAACAAACAGGTCATAGCTCAGGCTTTTCAGGCTGCCTCGCCAGCCCAGAACACTCCCGGCCAGGTGTTTGCCCAACAACGCTTCACTGCCCAGTCCGCCCACTTCGCCATAGTCGATCCCCAGATACAGTGATTGCCCGTGCAGTGGGGTATGCCAGTCCAGTTCGTTCCGGCTGTACCAGCCCCGGTCAGCGGATAAGGTCAGTTCCCCATCGAAGCCACGCACGGTCCAGCGACCCCCCAACGAGAATCGATCTTGTGGCGTCAGCGGACTGGCACTTATCTGGCGCAAATACTGGGTTTGATAAGAAAAAGGTTGGGAAAACAGCGTCAGCGGCCCGGACAGCGTGGCCGAAAACTGGGTGATTTTTGGCAGCGCGGTGCCTTCGTTTAGTCCCTCTTCCGGCGCAGGTTGGGCACCAAACCAGCGCCGACCTCGCTGATAAGTGACGTTGGTATCTAACGTCGCGCTGCCGAGGTAGTGATGATGGGATAGCCCCAGTCTCCAGCCCGCAGTTTCCCGTCGCTGAACATCGATTTCGGTGTCATCGATAAAGTTTTTGGTGGTGCGACGATAAATTTCGCCGTTGAGCGTGGTTTTCTGCCCGGCATTATGGTGCAGGACCCGGCTGAGCTGGACCGCCAGATTTTGGCTTTTGCCTCGATATTGAATCGCCTGATTCAGCCCGGCTATCGTCTGGGTATAATCGTAATGACTGGCCGTCACACTCGCCAGCCAGTAGCCGAAGGGCAGGGAGTAATAGAGCGTGTTATTTTGGCTGCCTTTCCCGGCGGACGCATGAATATCGTGTCCACCGGAGAGGTAAAACAGGTCGCTTAACGCCAGCGGATTATCCAGAAAAAAGGTGAATCCGCCTTGATAACGCCCGGTGCTTTTGGAACCGGTATCATCCAGATAAGTGGCGACTCGCCAGTGCCGTGACTGACGCCAGTCCAGCACAATATCGCTCTCACCCGGCTGTTCAGCCGGGACAATATTCATATCGGCTTTAACGGTGGGAACACGTTGCAGATTTTCCAGTCCCTGCTCAATAGCCCGTAAATCCAGCAGGTTGCCTTCACGGGCAGGGAACGGGGTTATTCGCTGGATGTATTTGCCGCTGTCCGGGGTATAACGGATATGCCGGATGTTGCCCGGTATCATCACCAGGGTTAAGGTCTTGGAACGAAGATCTTGACGGGGTGCCAGCACCCGGCTGGTGACATAGCCATGATCGATTAACTGATTTTGTAACCGGGTCATCAGTCGGTTAATGCCCTGATCACCGAGGCAATGATGTTCGCCTTGTTGGGCTATCCGCCTGAACGGTAACCAATGGGGGAAATTTTCGGTCCCTGCCAATACGACGCGGGCGACAGGAAAACAGGGGGTTTCCGAAGGAAATCCCGCAGGCACGGCCTTTTCAGGCACGGACAGACGAACATCTGGCTGCGGTGGAGCCAATTGGGCTTCCAGCGCGTCCTGACGTGCCTGTTGATGGATCAGTTGTTGATCTGCCATGTCTGCGGCCTGACTGCTTGTCATCACGCTACAAAGAACCGCAAACACTAAAATACTGCTTTTCATTGTCTTTCTATCCCGCAATTTCGAAGCAGTATTAACCTTGAATTTTACTTAGCGATCAATGTTTGCGGTTGATAATCAACCAGGCAACTAAAATAGGGGGATTGGTTAAGATAGCAGCAAAAACAAGAAGTTATATTTTTAGATAAAAAATAGAATAATGTTATTATATTGTTACAAATCATACAAAAAATAGATTAATATTAATCATTTAATAACTTAATGTAATAATTTGAAATTAATTTTATTTTTTTTGCTTTATTTTGTGATCTATATCGCATATTTAAGTTTGGTTGTGGAAAATGCAATCACCAATAGGATGATAATTTTGGTTATGATACGGTAGCTTGGATTGTTTTTTCATCAATATTTTGGATAAGGATAAATTGGACGGGCTAAATTATTGCGGGTTGAAAGGGGGCTCATGCAGCTTATTGAGGAGCAGACGAAGTTATTGGGGAAGTGGCTACCACGAACTTTTTTATTATTGAGAGATAATGACTTCACATATTCATTTTAAGGAAATAACGTATTTATTTGATAAAATGCGTTCATTAAACTAATAAAGCAATAAAATAAAGTATTTGAAAATACATCATTAATGACTTGGGATGGAAACCGTATAGATCATTTTATTTCATTAAAGTATAAATTAAGCAGTGATTACACTTAATAATCAATCTGTAAACATGCTAACGAAGTTCTGAACATGATAAACAGTTACAAGATAATTTATAATTTCACCAATGAGAATGATTTTATTTCCATTACCATCCCCAAGAAAACAATTAATACTAAATAACATAATAACTTGTGATTATTTTCAATGTATATTAAAGCAATAATAAATAATTAATACGTTGAAAATTATCGATTATATATAGTGTTAAATATTTAACTTCTTCAACATATAATATAATCGTTAGTCGCGAAAAATAATAAAAAATCACCGTGAAGCCGAATTTAATTTGCAACGCATTGATATGGTTAAAAATTAATGAAAAAATTAAAGATCTTGATCATTTTGCTGATAACACTAAATAAATTTATAATTTCATTACCATCGCCATAATAATCAGATTACGAATAGATAATACCTACAGCTCAATTATAATTAAATTCATCATTCCGCGCCGTAATTAAATATATATTTACATCCTATTTAAGAGTAATGATCGTAATTTTTCAATAACACCATTATATATAATCATTCAGTGATTTTTTATCTTATTTGTGATTATAGTCACCCAGATAATTTAAATACAAAAACGAATTAACATATAATGTTTGAAAATACCTTTTCATATAGATTGACAGCACAATTTCAACATTGTTCAATAAAGTTTAGATATCAAATAATTGCAATTGCCATTAAGAAGAATACTATATTAATAGTAGGCTAAAGTTTTTATTTACAATGTTTTTTAATAATTGGCGGACTCTACTAATAAGCTATCGTCTTGATTGTCAAGTTTTTATAGTATAATTTTCATCATATGATTGCTGCGTATTTAGTACTCTTTCGTCATCATTTTACGAAGCAAGGCCTACTCAGCTTCACCGCCCAGTCCAGATACAGTGCGCTGTTTTGTTTATCGGTATCAATAAATATCAAATCAAACGATATCTATAGTTCCGTGGTGAACCATACCCCGGGGTGTTGTGCGGTGGGTTTCGTTGTAATGTTAGTCGCAAGTATTTTAGGGCAGTTTGGTGAAGTGTAGATATCTATAGCCTTTGGGCAGGGGAACAGTCAGAATATTGGGTTTACAATAACATTAAACACACCCTAACAGTGACTGGTTGAAAATAATATGATTTCTAATGTTACAGCGGCGTTGGCTGATGTTACCCATCGTTATGTTGATTTGTGGCAAAAGGAAACCGGAGCCTCACCTGCCAGCAGGGAGCTTTATGGTGTGCCATCACCTTGTATTACCCATACTGGTAATGACATGGTTTACTGGCTTCCGCAGCCTTTTCTTTCAGAAGATAAACTGAATAGAGTTGAAGTAGCACTGGATATCCAATTACAGCCAGCAATTCATGATTTTTATACATCGCAATTGGCCGGTGATATGACGGTAATGTTTGAAGGCCAGCAGTTTAGTTTGATTCAGGTCTGGAGTAAGGATGACTTTATCCGTTTACAGGAGAACCTGATAGGGCATTTGGTGACGCAAAAGCGGCTGAAACTATCGCCAACGGCATTTATCGCTACTATGGATTCGGATATGAGTATTATTTCTCTATGTAATTTGACCGGTGAAGTGATTTTGGAGCAGTTTGGCAGTAACAAACGCACTCGTCTATTTACCGACTTAGTTGAGTTTCTTGGTGCAATCGAGCCTGTCTTCATTCGTTAGTCCCGGATTTTTAACTCTGAATTTGTGAGATATCTCTTACACTTTATGTAAGAGATGTCATTGTTTACTTTGGTGAGTTTAACATCAGTTTATTATTTTTATTTTATTTCAATAGCCTATAAATAATTACAGATTTAATTTCCTTTACTGACTTACTGGTTCCATTTGTATGGCTTGTTTCATACAGCGAATTAATTCATGCTGTCCCTCGCAGGAAAGGAATCATTGCGCATAACTTCTCAAGGACAAATAGGGTGATGATGGTCAGGATGACTGACACAATGCATAACAGGATTGTATGCAATATAAATAAAAATGATGGGTAAGGGATAACCAATTAAGGATAATTTGTCAGGGAATGAGCAGGGAGCAAACTATTAGCCGGACTACTATAAAAGCACAACTTAAAGGGAGCGCTGGTTCGCTCCCTTCTCTTTATTTCTTTTTATTTGATTGATGGAAAAAGCAAATTTTCAGCTTTGGGGTTATCAATGATATTCTTATAAACTTGGTAGCTTTGAATAAATATTTATCAGGCTGAAAATATGAGTACTGAAAAACAAATTCTGCAAAAATTACAACTAATTGAACAAGCTATGAGGGAAATTGACTTATGGCAAAGTCATCCTCCTAAAGCGGAAGCTTTCGAAAGTGTTGAACCGTTTTCAATTGATACGATGCTGGCTGAAGAGTGGTTGCAGTGGGTATTAATGCCGGGAATGTATGCGTTGCTGGAACAGGGCGCAAAGTTGCCTGTGGCATTCGCTATTGCTCCTTATTTTGAAGAATTTTATAAAGCAGAGGCTACCGGGCGTTGTCAGCAACTGCTTGAGCATCTTCGTGCATTGGATCGCTTATTTATTCAGGATAACTTCTGATATGTTGGAAGTGTTATATCAGGATGAGTATATTGTGGCGGTTAATAAACCGGCTGGTTGGTTAGTTCATCGTAGCTGGTTGGCGCGCCACGAAACACTCTTTGTTATGCAGACATTGCGTGATCAGATTGGTCAGCATGTTTTCCCTGTACATCGTCTGGACAGGCCGACATCAGGCGTATTGTTAATGGCGCTTTCCAGTGATGTTGCTCGTCAGCTTTCTCAGCAATTTGAATATCATCAGTTGCAAAAAACTTATCATGCGGTTGTGCGTGGCTATGTGCTGGAACCCGATATTATCGATTATGCTCTGGTTGAAGAGTTGGATAAAATTGCCGATAAATTTGCAGACAGTGATAAAGAGGCGCAACCCAGTGTGACTTATTACCGACCATTGGCGAAAGTAGAATGTTCGGTAGAGATTGGCCGTTATCCTACATCACGCTTTAGTCTGCTGGAACTGACGCCGAAAACAGGCCGGAAACATCAATTGAGACGGCATATGGCACATATTCGTCATCCAATTGTTGGTGATACGACACATGGTGATTTACGGCAGAATAGAGGGATTATCACCCATTATCAAACCAGCCGGTTGATGCTTCATGCTAGTCTGCTTGAATTGGATCACCCTGTTACCGGTGAGAAATTATCTCTTACGGCAAAATGGGATGCGTCGTGGCAACATTTGATGCAACAATTTGGTTGGCAAGGCATTATCCCTAATTTGGAATATGACAATAGTTAGTACGGAGAAAGAATACCTGTTTGCCTTGTCTCTTGATTTAGTTAATTAAGAGACAAAGGAAAAATAAATAAAATATTATAAATAGAAATTTTCAATATATAATATTATTGATTTTTACTGGTTAATGTTATTGTTTTTTTGGAATTAATCATTGAGCGAAAAATAGTTGAGGTGACTATTGAAAAGATTAATAATATTGTAAATCCAGCGACTATTTCTTCAATTCCGGCACCTAAGTAAATAGTATAAAAAAGAATAATCATAGTAATAGATACATAAACGCCTGATTGCATACCCAAGGTATAAAGAGAGTCTTTAGAATATAAACCCAGATAAGAGAAAAAAACAGGTTGCATCAGTGTATTCGCTAAAAATACCAGGATCATAAATAACAAATAGAATATACCAGAGCCCATGATAATGCCAAGTAAACAGCATCCAAGAGCAAATAATTGAATGATATTACCGACTATGATTTTTTTTCTGCAAGGTACTGGTTTCATCACTTTAATGATCGCAATTGCACAAGGGAGCCATATAATCAACAAGATAGTATACATATGAACCATGTTAATATGTTCGAAATATTTTGTCCTGACTGCTGGCATAATCATTAGGGATAGGAAAAAGCAAATATTTATTATAACCAGACTAAGAAAAGCAAAGAAAACACCTAATTTATTTGTTATTGTCACAGAGTGATTAATATCGTTTTTTTGTTTTATTAATGTGTTATTTTTATAGCCAGTTAAATAGATAATCAAAGCAATAGAATAAATAAAAGCAGAGAAAAAATCTGCTGATGTACGAGAATTTAAATCAAGGAGAGAGAAAATAACAGGGATCAAAAAGGGTAAACTTAATAATGCGAGGCTTAAAATAGAGAAACCTGTATTCGTTTTCTTTTTATTTTTTTCGACTACCAGAATATTTCTTCCCATTATCACAATAAATCCACTTATTCCTCCCCACAATATTCTATGTAGAGTATCCAGCCAAACGGGAATGAATATTTCTTTTCCTGAAAATAGTATGCAATTTAGTGTTGCTAATAATAAGAATGATCCAAAGAGATTTTTTCTGGAAGCGGGAATATTCGATTTTTGAATGAAAAAGGATATTTTCATACATCCAAGGGAGAGCCCTAATAAATAGGAAAAAACAGGAAGGTAAGCATTTAATACCATGCTTCCATTTTTGAGCATAATATCTATCCAGATCATTAGGCCAGATGAACCGGCTATGTTTGCGGTGCTTAATAACACACTCAGCACGATAGCCCTATTATTAAACATGATGACCATTCTCCTTATGTATATTTACTTCTGCCATTCTACTAATTTCATTCGATTATTGTTTTCATTGAAATAGAGTATAAGTAATCTTTAATACTAATGAAAATATTATTAGCTGGAATTTTTCCAAAAAGTAACGTTAATATTAAATGATTATTGGCTAAATGACTTAGTTTAATACCACTTTATTCTGCTACTTCATGGCCATTTTTAGCGGAAATTTAAGTTATCCTTTTGAATTATATTTAATTTTTCAGGAGTTGTTAAAGATGCAATGTTGGTGATTACCTATTACCGCTTTATTGTAGAATAGCCACAGTCATTGATCAGTGCATCTGTCCGTAATTAGCCTGACAGATATATCATTAGTCATTAGTGCTGATGAGATTATTGTTTACATGACAGAGGGAGCTCAACAGTGGCAACATTTGATCGGTGCGACGACTTAGCTGGCAAAGTAATTATCCCTGATTTGGAAAGGGTTGAGTTTTCTGTGGTTGCCAGCGAGGATAATGAATAATTCCTTTAAAAAGAGATAATAGGCGATGGCGAAGATTGGTATTTTTGTTGGTACTGTTTACGGTAATGCCTTGGCAGTGGCAGAAGAAGCACAGCTAATTCTTGAACAACAAGGCCATGAGATAGAGGTATTTGAAGAGGGTGAGTTGGAACAGTGGCAATCCTATCTGAATCAGGTAATTTTAGTTATCACTTCAACGACTGGACAAGGGGATTTGCCTGATAATATTCAGCCGCTTTATTGTGCTTTGCGGGATGAATTAGGTTATCAGCCGGAATTACGCTATGGCGTTATCGCTTTGGGTGATGGCAGCTACGAGAATTTTTGTGGTGGTGGTCGTACTTTTGATGAGCTGTTGCACGAGCAGGGAGCAATAAGAATCGGCGAGGTTCTTCTGGTGGATGCGATGGAAGAAGCTGAACCGGAAGTTTTTGCTCAGTCTTGGATCAAGCAGTGGGGCGAATTAGTTGAATAATCTTAATACACCGTTTATACCGGATAGGATATAAGCGGTGTAGTCATGTATGAACGGTTTTATTTACGGGTTAATTTTTCCAGATCGGCTTCAATCTCGGCAATTTTATTGGCAACAACGTGTTCAAGATGGCGCAGGTCATCAAGGATTTTATGTTTCAAATCGACTTCTGCCTGATCACGTTTGCAAATTTGATCCAACTCTTCAATCACATAACGTAGGTTAGTATTGATTTCGTTGATCTCTTTGTATCCTTGTTCTGTATTGTCTGAAGCAACCGTTTTGCGTTGACGTGGGTATTTGAATTTCACGCTTTTGGCAAAGAATTCTCCTCTATCTTTGCGAAAATAGATTTTCAGGATGTCGTTGTTAGCTTCCTGACGCAGACTGTAGCGGTCAATCTCTTCGGGATATGTGATCCCCAGACTCTTTAAGTTATCGTACATGGCACCACCTTAAGGGTATTTTTCCCAGTAGGGTATTAATGCGTCATTTTGAATTTGGATCGTGCTTAAACCCCTTATGTACTCTGTGTACGTTCGGGGTTGTGCACATTGCCTACGTTCAAACTACCTATATTAATAACACTGACTGAGGTCGGTAATGATGATAAAAAGCAAAAAAATAGCGGACTGATTATCCGCTATTTTAAAGCTTAATCTATCGCTCTTAATAGTTCATTAATGCCTACTTTTGCCCGTGTTTTAGCATCCACTTTTTTCACAATGACAGCACAATACAAGCTGTAGCTGCCATCTTTCGATGGAAGGTTGCCAGAGACAACAACAGAGCCGGCAGGGACTCGGCCATAATGGATTTCGCCTGTTTCACGATCGTAGATTTTGGTGCTTTGACCGATATAGACGCCCATTGAAATCACAGAGCCTTCTTCGACAATGACACCTTCTACGATTTCAGAACGGGCACCGATAAAGCAGTTATCTTCAATAATGGTCGGGTTGGCCTGCAAGGGTTCCAGCACGCCACCGATACCAACGCCGCCGGATAAATGGACGTTTTTACCAATTTGGGCACAGGAGCCGACAGTTGCCCAGGTATCTACCATTGTCCCTTCATCAATATAGGCACCGATGTTGACATACGAAGGCATCAGTACACAGTTACGGGCGATAAAGGCTCCCTGGCGCGCTGCCGCAGGAGGAACCACGCGAAAACCCTCTTTTTCAAATCTCGCTTGATCGTAATCAGCGAATTTCATCGGGACTTTATCGAAATAACGGCTTTCGGCACCATCCATGACCTGATTTTCATTAATACGGAAAGAGAGCAGTACCGCCATTTTTAGCCATTGATGAGTGACCCACTGACCGTCAATTTTCTCTGCAACCCGCAGTTTTCCACTGTCCAGTAGATGGATGACCTGAGTAACGGCATCACGTGTTTCACTGTTGACTGTTGCTGGAGTAATAGTTGCGCGATTCTCAAAAGCACTTTCGATAATGGATTTTAATTGCTGCATTACATCTGTTTCCTTGGTTATTAGCCGGATCATGGGGGCTTGTATTCAGTTACATTTTATCCTTTGGATTTAGGGTTTCTGTCAACCTTTCTGACAATTCTTCTCTGACTTTTTTATCTAATGCTTTATGGTCCTTATCCGCCAGCACAAAAAAATCTTCGACACGTTCGCCGATCGTAGTGATGTGCGCACCATGCAGTGAAACCCCCATTTCGGTAAAAATATTGCCGACTCTGGCCAGTAATCCTGGTTGATCCAGCGCGAATAGCTCCATATAGGTTCGCCGTTCATTGTGGGTAGGCAGGAAGATCACTTTTGTTGGTACATTGAAATGACGCAGTTTGGTTGGCAATCTTCTTGCTTTGGGGGTTTTGGTATAAGGATCCAGAACGACTCGCAAAAGTGCGTTATGTATTATTTCGTGACGATCCGGCGCTAAAGCATGACCATTGGGTTCCAGTACCACAAAAGTGTCCATCGTCATATCATCACGATTGGTAAATATCTGAGCGTTATGAACGCTCAGATTGCGTCTGTCCAGTTCGCCGACTACTGCTGCAAAGAGGGAAGGGCGGTCCGGGCTCCAGATAAAAATCTCGGTACCGCCACGAGTTGGCTTGGTACTGATCAGTATCAGCGGCTCTTGAGAATCATGAGCCACCAGATGACGAGCGTGCCATGCCAGTTGCCTTGATGTATGGCGAAGGAAATAATCGGCATGACAACGGCTCCAAAGCTGATGCAGTCTCTGCTCGTTAATATTGTCCTGGCGCAGAAGTGCAAGAGCCTGAAAGCGGTTATGACGGATGCGCTCCCGCAAATCCGGTGTATTTCCCTGACGTAATTGGCTCTCTGTAGAAAAATAGAGTTCCCGTAATAAGCTCTGTTTCCAACTATTCCACAGGTTGGCATTGGTTGCGCAGATATCCGCGACTGTCAGGCAGATGAGATAATGTAACCGGGTTTCATTGAGTATTTCATGGGCAAATTGTTTAATGACTTCCGGATCCTGGATATCTCGTCGTTGAGCCGTGACTGACATTAAGAGATGATAACGAACCAGCCAAGTCACCAAGTCAGCTTCTCGTGAGTTAAGCCCATGTTGCAGTGAAAATGCCAGCGCATCTTCAGCGCCAAGTTCAGAATGATCACCATTACGCCCTTTGGCGATATCGTGAAACAGCGCAGCAAGGCGCAGGATCTCAAGCTGAGGTAAACGTGGGTATAGTTCAACGCAGAGTGGGTGGGCTGCCCGGTTGTTCTCATCAGCAAAACTTTCCAGTTTTCTCAGTACACGGATTGTATGTTCATCAACGGTGTAGGCGTGAAACAGATCAAATTGCATCTGGCCGACAATATTGCCCCAAAGTGGTGTATAAGCGCCAAGAACACTGTGACGGTGCATGGGGACAAATGCGCTTTCAATTGCCCTTGGGTGACGCAGGATATCCATAAAGATTTGGCGGGCTTCGGGTAATTCACACAATGGCTGATTTAAATTGCGGCGGGCATAACGGAGCTGGCGTAACGTAGTAGAATAGATGCCCTGAACTTCGGCATGTTCAGCCAGGCGATAAAACATCCGCATAATCGCTGTAGGATCTTTGATAAACAGCGTCTCATCGACCAGATCAATTAATTGTCCACGTAGCTGGAATTCACTATCCAGTGGGCGGGATTTTTCACTGGTTTCCAGCGCCAGAATAGCTTCATCAAACAGTTGCAGCAGCATATTGTTGAGTTCGCTGACGCGGCGTGTCATCCGGTAGAAATCTTTCATCATCCGCTCTATCGGCTGATTACGTTCTCCTTGATAGCCCAGTAACTGAGCAATGCTGAATTGGCGATCAAACAATAGGCGATTATCATAACGATTAACGACCAGATGAAGGGCAAAGCGGATACGCCAGAGGAAGCTTTGGCACTCATTCAATTCATTACGTTCTTCCGCTGTCAGGAAGCCAAAATCGACCATTTCATCTATTGAGGTTGCTCCAAAATGGCGGCGGGCAACCCACAGCAAGGTATGGATATCCCGTAACCCTCCGGGACTGCTTTTGATATCAGGTTCCAGATTGTAACTGGTGCTGTGATAGCGCTGGTGGCGTTCATGCTGTTCGACAATTTTGGCATTAAAGAATTCAGTGGAAGGCCAGAAACCATCACTGAAGGTATGTCGCTGTAATCGAAGAAAAAGTGATAGATCGCCGCAGATTAACCGTGATTCGATTAAATTTGTCGCAATAGTCAGGTCTGACAGCCCTTCCAACAAACATTCTTCGAATGTACGAACACTATGGCCTACTTCCAGCCGGATATCCCACAGCAGGGTGATAAATCGTCCAATATTCTGAGCTTGATGTTGTGTGAGAGGTTGCTCACTGAGTATCAATACGTCAATATCAGAGAGCGGGTGCAGTTCCCGTCTGCCATATCCGCCGACTGCAATCAATGAAAGTGATGAAATTTTATCAAACCCATAAACATTCCATAACTGTTTCAGTAACTGATCTATGTAATCGCTGCGGGCAGAAATCAAGGCTTCTGCGGAAATTCCTGCTTTAAATGCATGTTCTAGCCAAAGTTGAAATTCTTCGAGGTGTCTTTTCAGCATCGGGTAGTGAAGATCATCACAGGAAAAATCCGCTGGAGAAAGTGGTGGGACAGGTGCCTGAATGGTGGCGATATCTGCTGGCATAAGTATGAACCCATGAGAAAGGCGAATCATAATGGCCAGATTACTGAGAAAATATCGTGTTGAACAGGAGATATTGCCGGAGAAAGAGATTGGAAGCCCTGTAGGGTTTCAGTAAGGCTTCACAATTTAGCGTCTAACTTATTCATTAACCAGGACGGCGGAAAGTACGGGTTCCTCTTCTTTACGCAACGTCATGATTTCACAGCCGTTATCAGTGACAACAATCGTGTGTTCATACTGAGCAGACAAACTGCGGTCTTTGGTTTTGACTGTCCAGCCATCTTTCATGGTACGGATGCGGTAATCGCCAATGTTAACCATAGGTTCAATCGTGAAAGCCATTCCTTTTTGCAGTACAACACCGCCATCATCTGCATCATAGTGCAATACTTGAGGTTCCTCGTGGAAAACTGCGCCGATGCCGTGACCACAATATTCACGGACCACAGAAAAATCGTTGGCTTCAACAAACTGTTGAATGGCTTTACCAAGAGTGCGTAGGCGAATACCTGGTTTTACCATTTTCAATGCCAGATAGAGGCTTTCTTGGGTGATACGGCACAGACGTTCACTCTGAATAGTTGGCTTGCCGACAATAAACATTTTGGAAGTATCGCCGTGAAAGCCCTCTTTTATGACAGTCACATCAATATTAACGATATCGCCATTTTTCAGTGCCTTATCATCGTTTGGGATGCCGTGACAAACGACTTCATTAACAGAAATACAGACAGATTTTGGGAAACCGTGATAACCAAGACAAGCTGAAACAGCCTGTTGTTTATTGGTGATGTGATCGTGACAGATACGGTCCAATTCACCTGTTGTTACACCCGGTTTGACGTAAGGTTCAATCATTTCCAGTACTTCCGCCGCCAGGCGGCCAGCGACGCGCATTTTTTCAATATCTTCAGAGGTTTTAATTGAGATTGCCATGAAACTTGTCCATTCAAAGCCAGCAAATCTGCTGGTTGTATGATTATCAATAGGGAAAAAATTATTGAACCAATGGTATCAGCCTACAGAATATCTGCCAATAACCGTTGGTAGCCATATTTCCCCCGTTATTTGTATTTATTAGGAATATCCATTACAACTGTGTTTTTCTTTCCATATTGTGCTGTCAGAAAATGACAACTAAAGTTGGTGTCTTAAGCTGGTTTATGGTATAAAGCGCGCCGGCGTTCTGTGTGTTTGTTTCTAAGGCAAAACACCAGAGGCGTTAAATATACTCACTGTGTAAATAACACACACGGGTCGGCACATACACCGGGGTGCTCTCATGCAGAACATGCAGCTAAAGAGTCGGTGTTATGGGGCTCGTGGAGGCATAACCCCAACTTAATATTTTACAGAGGTTTACAATGGCAACTGTTTCCATGCGCGATATGCTGCAAGCGGGCGTTCACTTCGGTCACCAGACTCGTTACTGGAACCCAAAAATGAAACCCTTCATCTTTGGCGCTCGTAACAAAGTGCATATCATCAACCTGGAAAAAACCGTTCCAATGTTCAACGATGCGTTAGCTGAACTGAACAAAATTGCTTCACGCAAAGGCAAAATCCTGTTTGTTGGTACTAAGCGTGCTGCAAGCGAAGCGATTAAAGAATCAGCTCTGAGCTGTGATCAATTCTTCGTTAATCACCGTTGGTTAGGCGGTATGCTGACAAACTGGAAAACTGTTCGCCAGTCCATCAAGCGTTTGAAAGATTTAGAGGCACAGTCTCAGGACGGTACTTTTGACAAACTGACCAAGAAAGAAGCGTTAATTCGTTCTCGTGAACTTGGTAAGTTAGAAAACAGCCTGGGCGGTATCAAAGATATGGGCGGCTTACCTGACGCTCTGTTTGTTATCGATGCTGAACATGAACACATTGCTATCAAAGAAGCGAACAATCTGGGTATCCCAGTATTCGCTGTTGTTGATACTAACTCTGATCCAGATGGTGTTGATTTCATCATCCCTGGTAACGATGACGCAATCCGTGCAGTAAAACTGTATTTGGGTGCTGTTGCTACCGCTGTTCGTGAAGGTCGTTCTCAAGATCTGGCTGTTCAGGCAGAAGAAAGCTTTGTAGAAGCTGAATAATAAGGCAAGCTCATTGGTTGAGCCCTTATTAACCAGGTATTGAAATATATTGGTTAGGGGGCCTGTTATGGCCCCCTTTTACGTATCTGATATAAGAACTATCCATGCGGAATATTGTCTTCCTGCGGGATACATCGAGGAATAAAACAAATGTCTGGAATTACCGCTGCTTTGGTAAAAGAACTGCGTGAGCGTACTGGCGCAGGTATGATGGAATGTAAAAAAGCGCTGGTTGAAGCTAATGGTGACATTGAGTTAGCCATTGATAACATGCGTAAATCAGGTCAGGCGAAAGCGGCTAAGAAAGCTGGCCGTGTTGCAGCTGAAGGTATCATCCTGGCGGAAGTGGCTGCTGATGGCAAATTCGGTGCTTTGGTTGAGTTGAACTGTGAAACTGACTTTGTTGCTAAAGATGCAGGTTTCATCGCTTTCGGTAAAGAAGTTATGGCCGCTGTATTGGCTGATAAAGTCTCTGACATTGAAACTCTGAAAGCTAAGTTCGAAGAACAGCGTACGACACTGGTTGCTAAAATCGGTGAAAACATCAACATTCGTCGCGTTTCTGTATTAGAAAGTGAACAACTGGGTACTTACCTGCATGGCGCGCGTATCGGCGTTCTGGTTGCGGCTGAAGGCGCTAGTGAAGAGCTGATTAAGCATGTTGCTATGCACATTGCTGCAAGCAAGCCAGAATATGTTAACCCAAGTGATGTTCCTGCTGAGGTTGTTGAGCGTGAGCACCAAATCCAGCTGGATATCGCAATGCAGTCTGGTAAACCACGCGAAATCGCAGAGAAAATGGTTTCTGGCCGTATGAACAAATTCACCGGCGAGATCTCTCTGACTGGTCAGCATTTCGTGATGGACCCAAGCAAAACAGTTGGCGATCTGCTGAAAGAGAACAGTGCTAAAGTGATTAACTTCATCCGCTATGAAGTTGGTGAAGGTATTGAGAAAGTTGAGGCTGACTTCGCAGCAGAAGTTGCTGCAATGAGTAAACAGTCTTAATTTCTATAAACAGAGCCGCCAAATGGCGGTTCTGTTTTATCTAATCTAAACCGTCTATTCCAGTAGGCGTTGAGTTTTGGCATCTGGTCAGAGTGGCCCAGATGTATGTAAATCCCCAATATACTTTTCTGCTTTAGGACAGAACATCATGGCAACTAATGCAAAACCCGTATATCAGCGTATCCTGCTTAAACTCAGCGGCGAAGCCCTGCAAGGTGCAGAAGGTTTTGGTATCGATGCCAGCGTCTTAGACCGCATGGCTCAAGAGGTCAAAGAACTGGTTGAGTTAGGCGTACAGGTTGGTGTCGTCATTGGCGGAGGCAACTTGTTTCGTGGCGCTGGTTTGGCCGAAGCAGGAATGAACCGTGTAGTAGGCGATCACATGGGCATGTTGGCAACAGTGATGAATGGTCTGGCAATGCGAGATGCATTACACCGCGCCTATGTGAACGCCCGTCTAATGTCTGCCATTCCTTTAAATGGCGTTTGCGATAACTATAGTTGGGCAGAAGCGATTAGTTTGTTACGTCATGGTCGGGTTGTTATTTTCTCTGCGGGTACTGGTAATCCGTTCTTTACTACAGATTCGGCGGCATGTTTGCGTGGTATTGAGATTGAAGCAGATGTTGTGCTAAAAGCAACAAAAGTAGATGGTGTTTACTCTGCTGATCCGGCTAAAGATGCGGAAGCGGTATTGTTTGATAAGCTGTCTTATCAGCAGGTATTAGAACGTGAATTAAAAGTCATGGATTTGGCGGCATTTACTCTGGCTCGTGATCATAGCTTACCAATTCGTGTATTTAATATGAATAAACCGGGTGCGTTGCGTCGTGTGGTAATGGGTGAAAATGAAGGTACTTTGATTTCCCACGAATAATGTTCAGAGACACCAGAGATGTTTGGCGGTATGATTAACCGCCTGATACGCCAAATTTAATAAACATGGTCATAATGACTTATGGCTTGAAAAACAACCAGTTCCCAAGGGTTTGTAACGTGATTAATGAAATCAAAAAAGACGCACAAGACCGTATGGAAAAAAGCGTCGAAGCACTTAAAAACCAAATCAGTAAGGTTCGCACTGGCCGTGCTTCACCAAGTCTGTTGGACGGTATCACTGTTGAGTATTATGGTGCGCCTACACCTCTGCGTCAGATTGCTAACGTCATCGCTGAGGATGCACGTACGCTGGCTATCACGGTATTTGATCGTACTATGACTCCGGCGATTGAAAAGGCAATCATGGCTTCTGATTTAGGTCTGAACCCCTCTTCTGCGGGTACAACAATCCGTGTTCCTTTGCCCCCATTGACAGAAGAACGCCGTAAAGATCTGATTAAAGTGGTGCGTAGCGAAGCTGAACAAGGGCGTGTTTCTGTGCGTAATATTCGTCGTGATGCTAACGATAAAATCAAAGCCTTACTGAAAGATAAAGAGATCAGTGAAGATGATGAGCGTCGTGCACAGGATGATATTCAGAAATTGACTGATAATTTCATCAAAAAAGTTGATGAAGCTTTAGCTAAGAAAGAAGAAGAACTGATGGAGTTCTAATCTCTTTCGTGAAATATATCAAGCGCCGCTATCGTGCGGCGCTATTTTTTATCCGGCATTTCTCTGAGGTCATGGGCATTCATCGCCAGGCAAATCAGACAAGTATCAATACACATCAAACAGAGCAATTCAGAGCATCAGTATGAAAAGGTTGACCATCCTTGGTTCCACAGGTTCCATAGGCAAAAGTACACTTACTGTAGTTCGCAATCATCCTGATAAATTTGAAGTAACGGCACTTACCGCCGGGAAGAATGTTCAGGTTATGGTTGAGCAATGTCTGGAATTTCAGCCTCAATATGCTGCGATGGCGGATGAAGTTTCCGCAAAAGAGCTTAAACCGTTGCTTATTGAACAAGGTTGTCAGACCGAAGTACTTTTCGGCGAACAGGCTGCGTGTGATCTGGCTGCTTTGAATGATGTTGATCAGGTAATGTCTGCGATTGTCGGTGTTGCGGGTTTACTGCCAACACTGGCCGCTATCCGAGCGGGTAAACAGATTTTACTTGCGAATAAAGAATCCCTGATCACTAGCGGTCGGTTTTTTATGGATGCTGTAGTGAAGCATAATGCTCAATTGTTACCCATTGACAGTGAGCATAACGCGATTTTTCAGAGTTTACCCGAGGTAATACAACAAAATCTTGGGGGCGGGGATCTAAAGCAACACGGGGTTGCTAATATCATTCTGACAGGATCAGGTGGGCCTTTTCGCCATACTCCTTTGGAACAGTTGGCTTTTGTGACACCGGACCAGGCTTGCGCTCACCCGAATTGGTCGATGGGGCGCAAGATTTCTGTAGATTCTGCGACAATGATGAATAAAGGTCTGGAATATATTGAGGCATGTTGTTTGTTCAATGCGTCTGCTGCGGAAATGGAAGTGGTGATCCATCCTCAATCGGTTGTTCACTCGATGGTCCGTTATCAGGATGGTAGTGTTATTGCTCAACTAGGAACACCGGACATGTGTACGCCGATTGCCTATGCAATGGCCTACCCAAATCGTATTGCTTCCGGTGTTGAACCCCTTGATTTTTGTTCTTTAGGCACACTGACTTTTTCGAAGCCAGATTATGAACGGTATCCCTGTTTGAAGCTGGCTATTGAAGCTTGTCACGAAGGACAGGCTGCAACTACAGCGCTAAATGCAGCGAATGAAGAAATCGTTAAAGTTTTTTTACAAAATGGAATCTCTTTCACAGATATTGCTATTATAAACCGGCAGGTTGTAGAAAAATTAAATTTACCGGAACCTCAGAGCATTGAAGAAGTCTTACAGCTTGATAAGCTCGCAAGAGATTTAGCGATAAAGACTATCAGTTCATTTATCAGATAGTATTGCTGATTGGCAAACGGGTATTTGTTCGCATTTTTACCTGATGGTATAGTTTTCGTATAACTGTAGGTTGGTATAATTAACAGTTTAGATTTTGGAGGGTTTTCTCTCAGATAATTAGGCCCCTACCCAAGTCGTGATACAAGACACGGCTTTTTTCTGTTTGGATGCCTGAGTTTGTAAGAGAATTACTCCGACCAGTAAAGGATTAATTGAGTGATATTATCCAGCGATCATCATCAGAACGATTTATCGTCATTATTACCTAAACACGTTGCCATTATTATGGATGGTAACGGTCGTTGGGCAAAGAAACGTGGAAAATTAAGAGTCTTTGGTCATCGTGCGGGTATTAAGGCGGTACGGAGTGCGGTGAGTTTCTCGGCTAAACACAAAATTGAGTCGTTGACTTTGTACGCTTTTAGTAGTGAAAACTGGAACCGGCCGGAGCAGGAAGTCAGCTCTTTAATGGAGTTGTTTATTTTTGCACTAGATAGCGAAATCAAAAGCTTACATAAACATAATATTAGATTATCTGTTATTGGTGATATCAGCCGGTTCAGTGAGCGTTTACAAGAGCGTATCCGTCGTTCGGTTAAGTTGACTGCTAATAATATTGGCCTGCAACTTAATATTGCTGCAAATTATGGTGGTCGTTGGGATATCGTTCAAAGTGTTCAGAAAATTGCTCAACAGATTAAGGATAATTCCCTTGAACCACAGGATATTACTGAGGAATTAGTCGATAATTACATTAATCTGAGCCAGCAGCCTCAGGTTGATTTGGTCATCAGAACCGGCGGTGAACATCGTATTAGTAATTTTCTGTTATGGCAGATAGCTTATGCAGAATTCTATTTTACCGATATACTCTGGCCTGATTTTAATGAAACCGTTTTTGAAGGTGCAATTAATGCCTTTGCCAAAAGAGAACGCCGGTTTGGCGGAACAATACCAGACGATGCCGATGTGGGATCATAGGAGGAACTCTTGCTGAAGTACCGCCTTATAACGGCTGTGATATTAATCCCTCTTGTGATTGCCGCTCTGTTTTTGCTGCCACCAGCCGCTTTTGGGCTGGTTATTATCGCTGTCTCAGTCCTTGCTGCATGGGAATGGGGGCAATTCGCCAGCTTATTTAGCCAAAAGAAACGGGTTATTCTGGCTGTTTTATTTGCTATCGGTTTATTGGCTTTACAATATACCCTGCCAGATTTCACTGATTTGATTGAACAACAGCAAATCACTTTTATCCTATGGATGGGGATGATTTGGTGGATCATTGCGACTCTTCTGGTGATTACCTATCCTTCTTCCGCTTTAATCTGGAAAAAATCCATACTATTGCGCCTCTTGTTTGGTGCCCTGACATTAGTGCCGTTTTACTGTGGAATGATGGTTTTACGGACTCAGGGATATGGTGATAATTCATATCACGGGGCATGGTGGTTGCTGTATGTCATGTTACTGGTATGGGGCGCTGACTCAGGTGCTTATCTATTCGGACGTACTTTAGGTAAACACAAAATGGCGCCAAAAGTTTCTCCAGGAAAAACGCTGGAAGGATTAATTGGCGGTTTAATGACTGCGGCTATTATTTCATGGTTATTTGGTCAATATGCTCCAGTACCTGTAATGCCTGAAAAACTCATGTTGTGTTCTGCCATTGTTGTTATCGCTTCTGTATTTGGTGATTTGACTGAGAGTATGTTCAAACGTGAATCTGGTATTAAAGACAGTAGTCAGCTAATTCCGGGGCATGGCGGTGTGATGGATCGTATCGATAGCCTGACTGCGGCGATCCCTGTCTTTGCCGGCCTGATATTGCTGGTATTTTGATTTCTGTGTTTGACGGTGTTTAAAGGAATATGATGGGAATTCTCTGGAATCTGGCGGCTTTTATTATTGCGCTGGGTATATTGATCACTGTGCATGAGTTCGGTCATTTTTGGGTGGCCAGAAAGTGTGGTATTCATGTTGAACGTTTCTCCATTGGTTTTGGTAAAGCGCTATGGCGGCGTACGGATCGTCAGGGAACTGAATATGTCATAGCCCTTATTCCATTAGGGGGCTATGTGAAAATGCTTGATGAGCGTGTTTCACCTGTTGCTCCTGAACACCGCCATATGGCATTCAATAATAAAACGATTGGTCAGCGTGCTGCGGTTGTCAGTGCGGGGCCAATTGCTAACTTTTTACTGGCGGTTGTGGTTTATTGGTTGGTGTTTATTATTGGTGTGCCAGCAATACGCCCTGTCGTTGCAGATATCAAACCAGATTCTATTGCGGCACAAGCAAATATTTCATCAGGAATGGAACTAAAATCTGTAGATGGTATCGAAACGCCTGACTGGAATTCAGTTCGTTTTGCTCTGATAGGTAAGATAGGTGATGAGAACATGACTGTTCAGGTCATACCTCCAGGTTCATCGCATCCGGTAGAGAAAATTCTGGATTTGCGGCAATGGCGCTTTAATCCCGATAAACAGGATCCCGTGTTGTCATTAGGGATTATGCCTGTCAGCCCTCGTTTGGATTCTCTGCTGGAGAATGTGACTCCTGGTACCGCAGCGGAAAAGGCCGGTTTACAAAAGGGGGATAGGATAGTTAAAGTCGATGGTCAGGAAATAGACGCCTGGCATACTTTTACATCCTTTGTCAGTAATAATCCGAATGTCCCGTTGGAACTTTCAGTGGATAGGGCTGGTCATATTATTTCTCTTTCTATGACACCGGAAGTAAAACAGCAAGCCAGGGGTAAGGAAGTTGGCTTTGCCGGTGTGGAACTGAGGGTTATTCCATTAGCAGACGAATATAAAATGGTTCAACAATACGGGCCTTTCTCTGCCATTTATCAGGCAGGAGACAAGACCTGGCAGCTGATGCGGCTAACTGTCAATATGATGGGTAAGCTAATCGTTGGTGATGTGAAAGTTAACAACTTGAGTGGGCCTATCTCTATTGCCAAAGGGGCAGGGGTGTCGGCTGATTCAGGCTTGGTGTATTATTTGATGTTTTTGGCGCTAATAAGTGTCAATCTTGGGATCATTAACCTGGTTCCATTACCTGTGTTAGATGGTGGACACTTGCTCTTCCTGATTATCGAAAAGATAAAAGGTGGGCCAGTTTCCGAGCGTGTACAAGACTTCAGCTATCGCATCGGTGCTATGGTACTGGTGTTATTAATGGGGCTTGCACTTTTCAATGATTTCTCCCGTTTCTAAAGCGGAAGACTGGTTAGGAAGACGCATTACAACGATGGCGATGAAAAAGTTACTCATAGCGTCGCTGCTGTTTGGCAGCGCCACTGCGTACGGTGCAGACGGGTTCGTAGTTCGGGATATTCACTTTGAAGGTCTTCAACGCGTTGCCGTAGGTGCAGCATTACTGAACATGCCAGTTCGCGTAGGTGATACGGTCAGCGATGAAGATATCGGTCGTACCATTCATGCACTATTTGCTACTGGTAACTTTGAAGACGTTCGTGTCCTGCGTGATGGCAATACACTTATTGTTCAGGTAAAAGAACGGCCGACTATTGCCAGCATTACTTTCTCTGGAAATAAATCGGTGAAAGATGACATGCTGAAACAGAACCTTGAGGCATCTCGTGTTCGGGTCGGTGAAGCTCTTGACCGCACTACGCTGTCTAATACTGAAAAAGGGCTGGAGGATTTCTACTACAGTGTGGGTAAATACAACGCCAGCGTAAAAGCGGTTGTTACGCCACTTCCACGCAATCGTGTCGATTTAAAACTGGTTTTCGCTGAAGGTGTTTCGGCAAAAATTCAGCAGATTAACATCGTAGGTAACAAATCATTTTCTTCTGATGAGTTATTGAATCGTTTCCAACTCAGAGATGATGTGCCGTGGTGGAATCTGACTGCTGATCAGAAATATCAGAAACAAAAACTGGCGGGTGACCTTGAAGTGTTGCGCAGTTTTTATCTTGATCGTGGTTATGCCCGTTTTAATATTGATTCGACTCAGGTCAGTTTGACGCCGGATAAAAAAGCTATTTATGTCACGTTGAATATTACTGAGGGGGATCAATATAAAATATCTGGTATTGATCTGAACGGTAATATGGTGGGTTATCAGTCAGAAATCACTAAACTGGCTACCATTGAGCCTGGTTCCCTGTATAACGGAACTCAGGTGACTAAAATGGAAAGTGAAATCAAAAATTTGCTTGGCCGTTATGGTTATGCTTACCCACGGGTGATGACTCAACCTGAAATCAATGATCAAGACAAAACAGTAAAACTGCATGTCAACATTGATGCAGGTAACCGTTTCTATGTTCGTAAAATCCGTTTCTCTGGTAATGACACCAGTAAAGACTCCGTTTTGCGTCGTGAAATGCGCCAGATGGAAGGCGCATGGCTGGGGAGTGATCTGGTTGAATTGGGTAAAGAACGCCTTAACCGCTTGGGTTATTTCGAAACTGTCGATGTTGAAACTCAGCGTATACCCGGCAGCTCTGATCAGGTAGATATTGTTTATAGAGTTAAAGAACGTAATACCGGTTCTCTTAACTTTGGGGTTGGTTTCGGTACTGAAAGTGGCGTTAGTTTCCAGATTGGTGCTCAACAGGATAACTGGTTGGGAACAGGTAACTCTGTTGGGGTTAATGCCAGTAAGAATGATTACTCAACCTATGCAGAAGTCTCTTTCACTGATCCTTATTTTACGGTTAATGGGGTGAGTCTTGGTGGTCGGGTATTCTACAACGATTTCAGAGCTGATGATGCTGATTTGTCCGGTTATACCAACCAAAGCTATGGTACAGAGGGTTTCCTTGGTTTCCCGATTAATGAAAATAACTCCTTGCGTTTTGGGTTGGGTTATATTCATAACTCTCTGTCCGAGATGCTCCCCCAGGCAGCAATGTGGCGCTATCTGAGGTCTATGGGTGAGAATCCAAGTCTTGAAAGTAAAGCTGATTTCAAAGCAGATGACTTTTCTCTGACTGCGGGCTGGACATACAATAATCTTGACCGTGGTTTCTTCCCAACATCGGGTGTGAAATCGACTCTGAATGGTAAAGTGACCATCCCTGGTTCGGATAACGAATTCTATAAAGTGACTTTTGATACGTCTGCGTACTATCCAATTAATGATGCGCGTACTTGGGTGATTTTGGGGCGCGGTCGTTTAGGCTATGGTGATGGGATAGGTGGTAAAGAGTTACCATTCTATGAGAACTTCTATGCAGGTGGTGCCAGTACCGTTCGTGGTTTCCGTTCCAACAATATCGGTCCTAAGGCTATTTACCTAAATAAGGACGGGAGTCCTAAGGAAAATAGCCCATCCCGTGATGCTGTGGGGGGGAACGCAATGGCAGTTGCCAGCCTTGAGTTGATCACACCAACGCCATTCCTTGATGGTAAATACTCGAATTCTGTCCGAACTTCATTCTTTATTGATTCAGGCACGGTTTGGGATACTGACTGGAATAATTCTGTTGTAATGAAAGACAAAGGTATACCTGATTACAGTAAACCGGGTAATATCCGCGTTTCGGCGGGTATTGCATTGCAATGGATATCGCCTTTGGGGCCGCTGGTATTCTCTTATGCTAAACCGATCAAAGACTACGAAGGTGATAGATCAGAACAATTCCAATTTAATATTGGCAAAACCTGGTGATAATGCGTTTTTATCTTATTATTGATAAGACAGATTATTGATAAAGCAAGCTTTGAAATCATTGGTTTCAGGGCATTAACGAAGTTTTCCAACATGTTACAGATAGCGTGGTTTAAGGAGTTTATAGTGAAGAAATTGTTGTGTGCAGCAAGCCTCGGTATTGCATTAGCTTTCTCTGCTGGTGCTCAGGCAGCAGACAAAATTGCCGTTGTAAATGTCGGTGAGATTTTCCAGCAGTTGCCTGCCCGTGAAGCTGTTGCGAAACAGTTGGAAAATGAGTTCAAAAGCCGCGCATCTGAACTGCAAAGAATGGAAGCTGATTTGCAGACCAAAATTCAGAAATTACAGCGTGATGGCTCTACTATGAAATCCAGCGAGCGTGCTAATCTGGAAAAAGACGTTATGGCTAAACGTGAAGAGTTCGGCAAAAAAGCCCAGGCTTTTGAGCAAGATAATCGCCGTCGCCAAATGGAAGAACGTAACAAAATTCTGAGCCGTATCCAGGATGCAATCAAAGTAGTTGCAGGTAAAGAAGGTTATGACGTTGTGGTTGATGCGAATGCTGTTGCTTATTCAGTCTCTGGCAAAGACATTACTGCAAGTGTATTGAAACAGGTTAAATAATAGATGTCTTCAATTCGATTGGCTGATTTAGCTCAACAGTTGAATGCGCAATTACATGGTGATGGCGATGTAGTCATCACCAGTATTGCACCAATGCATTCGGCCAATAACGAACAGATCACTTTTTTGTCTGACGGTCGTTACCGTGAACGTTTAGGTGAATGTCAGGCTGCCGCTGTTGTTCTCCGCGAGTCAGATCTTCCTTATTGTAATGTTCCGGCATTGGTTGTTGACAATCCTTATCTGGCTTATGCCTATATGGCTCAGATTATGGACACAACACCGGTTCCCGCACAGGATATTCACCCTTCTGCGGTGATTGCACCTCAGGCAACACTGGGTAAAAATGTTTCCGTTGGCGCTAATGCTGTTATCGAGTCCGGCGTTGTTCTTGGTGACAATGTTGTGATCGGTGCTGGTTGCTTTATTGGCAAAAACACACATATTGGTGTGGGAAGCCGCTTTTGGGCAAATGTTTCTGTTTATCATAATGTTGAAATCGGTGAGCAGTGTTTGATTCAGTCAGGGGCTGTTATCGGATCTGATGGCTTTGGCTATGCGAATGATCGCGGTAATTGGGTTAAAATTCCGCAATTAGGTTCAGTCATTATTGGTGACCGGGTTGAGATTGGTGCCTGCACAACTATCGATCGGGGTGCTCTGGACAATACCATTATCGGTAATGGTGTCATTATCGATAACCAGTGTCAGATTGCTCATAATGTTATCATTGGTGATAACACAGCAGTTGCTGGTGGTGTGATCATGGCCGGTAGTCTGAAAATTGGTCGTTATTGTATGATTGGTGGTGCCAGTGTCATTAATGGACATATGGAAATCTGTGATAAGGTAACAGTCACGGGGATGAGTATGGTGATGCGCCCAATCACCGAACCTGGTGTATACTCCTCTGGCATTCCGTCACAACCAAATAAAGTTTGGCGTAAGACAGCAGCTTTAGTCATGAATATCAATGAAATGAATAAACGTCTTAAGTCACTGGAGAGTAAGCTGGAAGGCAAAAACGAGTAATTGCACTATATTTTTGGTTGTGTCTTATTTTTTCGGCCTGCCTGGGGACTCTGGATTTGGGGTTTAAGCGGGCCGTGTCGTTAATACAATTAGTCCTTTTTAGACAGGAAGAGTATTTAGATGAGTGATAATCATACTCTGCACATTGAAGAAATTTTAGATCTGCTTCCGCATCGTTATCCGTTTTTATTGGTGGATCGCGTTCTTGATTTTGAGGAAGGTAAATTCCTACGTGCAGTTAAAAATGTATCTTTTAACGAACCCTTCTTTCAGGGGCATTTTCCAGGCAAACCTATCTTCCCTGGTGTTCTGATCCTTGAAGCTATGGCTCAGGCCACTGGAATTCTGGCATTTAAGAGTATGGGTAAACTGGAGCCAAATGAACTCTATTATTTTGCCGCTATCGATGGTGCCCGTTTTAAACGCCCGGTAGTGCCTGGGGACCAAATGATTTTAGAAGTTGAATTTATTAAAGAGCGTCGAGGGGTTGCTCGTTGTAGAGGCGTAGCAAAAGTCGATGGAGAAGTGGTTTGCGAAGCAGAAATGATGTGCGCTCGCCGTCGTGAGGTTTAGTTTATGATTGATGAAACCGCTTATATACATCCTAGCGCTATTGTAGAAGATGGCGCGGTTATTGGTGCTAATGTTCGTATTGGCCCATTTTGTTGCATTGGTTCTCAGGTTGAAATTGGCGAAGGTACAGAGCTGAAATCTCATGTTGTTGTCAATGGAATAACTAAAATTGGCCGTGATAATCAGATTTTTCAGTTTGCCTCGATTGGGGAAATGAATCAGGACCTGAAATATCATGGTGAACCAACCAGAGTTGAAATTGGTGATCGTAACCGTATCCGCGAAAGTGTGACCATTCATCGTGGAACTGAGCAAGGTGGCGGTTTAACGAAAATCGGCAATGATAATTTGTTGATGATTAATGCTCATATCGCTCATGACTGTATTATCGGTGATCGTTGTGTCATTGCTAATAATGGTACTTTGGGGGGGCATGTTACTCTGGGGGATTATGTCATCATCGGTGGTATGAGCGCGATTCATCAGTTTTGTCAGATTGGCTCTCATGCTATGGTCGGTGGTTGTTCTGGTGTGGTACAGGATATCCCTCCATATATTATTGCGCAGGGTAATCATGCAACACCTTTTGGCATTAATGTTGAAGGTTTGAAACGTCGTGGCTTTGATAAGGATTCATTACATTTAATCAGAAATGCATACAAACTATTGTATCGTAATGGAAAAACTTTAGAAGAAGCACAGCAGGAAATCGCTAAGTTGGCTGAAGACAATCAGCATGTAAAAATCTTTAGCGATTTTCTGGCAAATTCTACCCGTGGCATTATCCGTTAAGTAGATGAAGGATATTCCTTTGGCTACCATTTCTTCTATTGATAGTCTGCGCCCACTGACGATTGGATTAGTCGCCGGAGAAACCTCCGGTGATATCCTTGGCGCAGGTTTAATCCGTGCATTAAAAGTCAAAATACCCAATGCCCGTTTTGTTGGTGTTGCGGGTCCTCTTATGCAGGCTGAAGGTTGTGAAGCTTGGTATGAGATGGAAGAGCTGGCTGTAATGGGGGTTGTCGAAGTTCTTGAACGTCTTCCTCGTTTGCTGAAAATTCGTAAGGATCTGACAACCCGTTTCACAGAACTGAAACCTGATGTGTTTGTGGGCATTGATGCGCCGGATTTCAATATCACATTGGAAGGCCGGTTAAAACAGCAGGGCATCCGTACTATTCATTATGTCAGTCCGTCGGTATGGGCCTGGCGTCAAAAACGTGTTTTCAAAATTGGTAAAGCCACTGATATGGTTCTGGCCTTCTTACCTTTTGAAAAAGCGTTTTACGATAAGTTTAATGTCTCTTGCCGGTTTATTGGGCATACAATGGCGGATGCCATGCCGTTACAGCCGGATAAAGTAGTAGCTCGTGAGTTATTAGGTATCCCGCAAGAGGCCGTTTGCCTGGCTTTGTTACCCGGGAGTCGCCATGCTGAAGTTGAGATGCTGGGTGCTGATTTTCTTAAAACTGCTCAGTTATTGCGGCAACAGATGCCGGATTTACATGTGTTGGTGCCGTTAGTGAATGCTAAACGGCGTGAACAATTTGAACGAATCAAACAGGAAACGACGCCAGATCTGAATGTCCACCTTCTGGATGGTAAAGCGCGTGAAATTATGATCGCAAGTGATGCCGCACTTTTGGCATCTGGCACGGCTGCTCTGGAATGTATGCTGGCAAAATGCCCGATGGTAGTGGGTTACCGCATGAAACCCTTTACTTTCTGGTTGGCAAAACGTCTTGTCAAAACAGCTTATGTTTCATTGCCGAACTTGCTATCCGGTCAAGAACTGGTGAAAGAATTATTGCAGGAAAAGTGCCAGCCGCAGAAACTTGCAGATGAATTGTTGTCATTACTGCAAGGTAGTGAAAAAGTTGAAGCATTGAAACAGACATTTTTACATCTGCACGAAAGCATCCGCTGTAATGCTGATGAACAAGCTGCACAGGCTGTACTTGAATTGGCAGGAAAATGATGGAATTTATATATCCTCAGGCAAATCTGATTGCCGGAGTTGATGAAGTTGGCCGAGGCCCATTAGTAGGCGCAGTGGTAACCGCAGCGGTTATTTTAGATCCATCGAGGCCGATCGCCGGGCTGGCTGATTCTAAAAAACTCAGTGAGAAACGCCGTGAAGCATTGTATCTGGAGATTACTGAAAAAGCGTTGTGTTGGAGCCTGGGGCGTGCGGAACCAGAAGAAATTGATCAACTGAATATCTTGCACGCAACTATGCTTGCAATGCAAAGGGCTGTGGCTGGCCTGTCTATTTCACCTGAATATGTGCTGATTGATGGTAATCGTTGCCCTAAATTGTCAATGCCTGCACAGGCGGTGATAAAAGGCGATGGGCTGGTTGCTGAAATCAGTGCGGCTTCTATCGTGGCGAAAGTCACTAGAGATCGGGAAATGGCTGAACTTGACCAATTATTTCCTGAATATGGATTTGCTAAACATAAAGGCTACCCAACGGCATTTCATTTAGAAAAGCTGGCTCTGTTGGGAGCGACAAAATATCACCGTAAAAGTTTTGCGCCGGTTAAAAGAGCAATTGACCTTAAGTAAACTTGTTGACTGAATACAGCTATTCTTCAAATCAATATCATCTGGACAAACACATGGCCGAACCCCGTTTTGTACACTTACGTGTCCACAGCGACTATTCAATGATTGATGGCTTAGCCAAAACCAGCCCTTTAGTGAAAAAGGTTGCTCAATTAGATATGCCAGCTTTTGCGATCACTGATTTTACTAACCTGTGTGGGCTGGTGAGATTTTACGGCAGTGCTCATGGGGCGGGAATAAAACCGATTATTGGTGCTGATTTCTATATGGAAAGCGAGTTGCTCGGTGATGAGTACGCTAACCTGACCATTCTTGCACGCAATAATACTGGCTATCATAACCTGACGTTACTGATATCAGAGGCTTATCAGAAGGGGTATGGTGCTGTTGGCCCGACAATTAAGCAGGAATGGCTGATAAACCATAAAGAAGGGTTGATCCTGCTCTCCGGTGGGCGTATGGGAGATGTTGGCAAATTCCTGTTACGTGGTAATCAGGTCATGGTGGACCAATGCCTTGAGTTTTATCAGGAGCATTTCCCCGATGGTTATTATCTGGAGCTAATTCGTACTGGCCGAGCAGATGAAGAAAGTTATCTTCATGCAGCGGTTACCCTGGCGACAGAAAAGAACTTGCCTGTTGTTGCGACTAATGATGTGTGTTTCATCGACAGTGAAGATTTCGATGCTCATGAGATCCGCGTGGCGATTCATGATGGTTATACATTAGCTGATCCAAAACGCCCGAAAAATTACAGTCCTCAGCAATATCTGCGTAGTGAACAGGAGATGTGTGAACTATTCGCTGATATTCCCGAAGCGCTGGAAAACAGTGTAGAAATTGCTAAACGTTGTAATGTCACTATCCGCCTTGGTGAGTATTTCCTGCCGCAATTCCCAACAGGAGAAATGAGCACTGAAGATTATCTGGTCGATAAATCTAAACAAGGGCTAGAAGAGCGTTTGGCATTTCTTTACCCGGATCCTGAAGTACGGGCAGAAAAGCGTCCTGAATATGATGAGCGACTTGATGTTGAACTTCGGGTTATCAACCAGATGGGATTTCCCGGCTACTTCCTGATCGTGATGGAATTTATTCAGTGGTCGAAAGACAATGGTGTTCCTGTTGGCCCAGGGCGTGGATCTGGTGCCGGTTCTTTGGTGGCTTATGCTCTGAAAATAACTGATCTCGATCCTTTGGCGTTCGACCTGCTGTTTGAACGGTTCCTTAACCCTGAACGTGTTTCCATGCCCGATTTTGACGTCGATTTCTGTATGGAAAAACGTGATCTGGTGATTGATCATGTGGCTGATATATATGGTCGTGATGCCGTATCTCAGATCATCACATTCGGTACGATGGCAGCGAAAGCTGTCATCCGGGATGTTGGCCGCGTGCTGGGGCATCCATACGGGTTTGTTGACAGAATTTCCAAATTAATACCGCTTGATCCCGGAATGACACTGGAAAAGGCATTTATCGCAGAGCCGCAACTTCCTGAAATCTATGAGGCGGATGAAGAAGTTAAAGCGCTGATAGACATGGCGCGTAAACTGGAAGGGGTTACCCGTAACGCAGGGAAACACGCTGGGGGGGTCGTTATTGCCCCAACTAAGATCACGGATTTCGCGCCTCTCTACTGTGACCCGGAAGGTTTGAACCCGGTTACTCAGTTTGATAAAAACGATGTGGAATATGCTGGGTTGGTGAAATTCGACTTCCTCGGACTGAGGACGTTGACTATCATCAATTGGGCGTTGGAAATGATCAACGCACGCAGAGCGAAGAAAGATCTGGACCCTATTGATATCGCAGCGATTCCGCTGAGCGACTCCAAGAGCTTCGATGTGCTGCAACGCGCTGAAACAACAGCGGTATTCCAGCTCGAATCCCGTGGTATGAAGGATCTTATCAAACGCCTGCGTCCCGACTGTTTCGAAGATATGATTGCGCTTGTGGCACTATTTCGCCCAGGCCCTTTGCAATCAGGCATGGTGGACAACTTCATTGACCGCAAGCATGGTCGGGAAGAGATCTCATACCCAGATGTACAATGGCAGCACGAATCTTTACAGCCTGTTTTGGAGCCAACCTACGGCATCATCCTTTATCAGGAACAAGTAATGCAGATTGCTCAGGTGCTGGCGGGATATACTCTCGGTGGTGCAGATATGCTCCGACGGGCAATGGGCAAGAAAAAGCCGGAAGAGATGGCGGAGCAGCGTTCCGTATTTGAGGATGGGGCCAAAAAACTCGGCATTGATGGCGAGCTATCAATGAAAATCTTTGACCTGGTAGAGAAATTTGCGGGTTATGGATTTAACAAATCTCACTCTGCAGCGTATGCATTGGTCTCTTATCAGACTTTATGGTTGAAAGCACATTATCCGGCTGAATTTATGGCTGCGGTAATGACTGCTGATATGGATAATACAGAAAAAGTCGTTGGGTTGATTGATGAATGTTGGCGCATGGGGCTGAAAATCTTACCACCTGATATTAATAGCGGCCTGTACCATTTCCATGTTAATGATGACGGGGAGATCGTATATGGTATTGGGGCAATTAAAGGGGTAGGTGAGGGGCCGATTGAAGCGATCATCGAAGCTCGTCAGAAAGGCGGTTATTTTAGAGAACTGTTTGATTTATGTGCCCGTGTTGACACTAAGAAATTAAATCGTCGAGTGATGGAAAAGCTGATCATGTCAGGGGCTTTTGACCGTCTGGGGCCGCACCGTGCGGCACTGATGTCCTCTCTGGAAGATGCCCTGAAAGCAGCAGATCAACATGCTAAAGCAGAAGCCATTGGTCAGACTGATATGTTTGGTGTATTAGCTGACGCGCCGGAAGAAGTTGAGCGTTCTTATGCCAATATTTCTCAATGGCCGGAACAAGTTGTTCTTGATGGTGAACGGGAAACTTTGGGGCTCTATTTAACTGGGCATCCTATCACTCGGTATTTAAAAGAAATTGAGCGCTATACTAATGGATTACGGTTAAAAGATGTGAATCCAACACCGCGTGGTCAAGTAACGACTGTAGTAGGTTTAGTGCTGGCGTCCAAAGTGATTATAACCAAACGGGGTAACCGGATTGGTATTTGTACATTGGACGACCGTTCAGGACGTCTAGAAGTCATGCTATTTTCCGATGCCCTGGAGAAATACCGGCATTTGTTGGAACAGGACCGGATATTGATAGCTACCGGGCAGGTCAGCTTTGATGACTTCAACGGTGGTCTTAAAATGACAGCCCGTGAATTAATGGATATTAGTGAAGCGCGTGAAAAATATGTGCGTGGGCTTGCTATCTCGCTGTTAGACAGGCAAATTGATGATCAATTGTTGAACCGTCTTCGTGGTGCCTTGGAACCACATCGTTCTGGAACGATACCGGTTCATCTTTATTACCAGAGGGAAGACGCCCGCGCCCGTTTAAGGTTTGGCGCGACGTGGAGGGTAACGCCAACGGATAACCTTCTGACAGATTTGCGAACTCTGCTGGGTAATGAGCAGGTAGAATTAGAATTTGACTAAAATAGGAATGTTATGAGTCTGAATTTTCTTGAATTTGAACAGCCGATTGCCGAGCTGGAAGCGAAAATTGATTCGCTAACCGCAGTTAGCCGTCAAGATGAAAAATTAGATATAAATCTGGATGAAGAAGTACAACGTTTGCGGGAAAAAAGTCTGGAATTGACGCGCAAAATCTTCTCAGATTTAGGTGCTTGGCAAATTGCTCAACTTGCCCGTCATCCACGCCGTCCTTATACATTGGACTATATTCAGCATATTTTTACTGATTTTGAAGAGCTGGCGGGTGATCGCGCTTACGCTAATGACAAAGCAATGGTTGGTGGTCTGGCTCGTATTGATGGGCGTCCAGTGATGATTATTGGTCATCAAAAAGGCCGTGAAACCAAAGAAAAAATCCGCCGTAATTTCGGTATGCCAGCGCCGGAAGGCTATCGTAAGGCTCTGCGTCTGATGGAAATGGCGGAGCGTTTTAAACTGCCAATTATCACTTTCATTGATACTCCTGGCGCATATCCTGGCGTTGGTGCAGAAGAGCGTGGTCAATCTGAGGCTATTGCCCGTAATTTGCGTGAAATGTCCCGTTTGTCTGTGCCTGTTATTTGTACCGTGATTGGTGAAGGTGGTTCCGGTGGTGCGCTGGCAATTGGTGTTGGTGATAAAGTGAATATGCTGCAATACAGTACTTATTCTGTTATCTCTCCGGAAGGCTGTGCCTCAATTTTATGGAAAAGTGCGGAAAAAGCGCCTTTGGCGGCAGAAGCAATGGGGATCACCGCACCTCGTTTGAAAGAGCTGGAATTAATCGACACTGTGATCTCAGAGCCATTAGGTGGTGCGCATCGTAATTATGAAGCAATATCAGCATCACTAAAAGCTCAGTTATTGGCTGATCTGGCAGCTCTTGATCATTTTTCACCTGAGGAATTGGTGAGCCGTCGTTATCAGCGTCTGATGCAATATGGTTATTGTTGAGATCTGAACGAACTGTTTGAATAAGGGATGGGGAGTGGCTGGAATTGATAAATTTAAGCCACTCCCGTCCTTTACTGTTTCTGCTTTTTTTGCCATTTCATATTCTTAATAAAAGTAGCGGAGAATATTATCTGAGGGGCTGTGGTTCTTGGCTTAATAATGCAGATGATAATAAATTCATATTGTTACAAATTAAGGAGTTCTTAAGTCTGTAATGACAAAAATTGATGAACGATTATTTTTCACTTTAGCTAAACAGCTTGGTGAACATAAGAAAATTCTGGTTGGATTCAGTGGTGGACTGGATTCTTCAGTTTTGCTGCATTTGTTGGTCAATTGGCGTAATCAGCGCAATCAGAGAGTTCAACTGAGAGCAATGCATATTCACCATGGTTTAAATCCAAAAGCAGATCAGTGGGTTGAACATTGCCAACAGATTTGTGATGACTGGCAAGTGGAATTTTGTTTTGAAAGAGTAACGATAGATGCCCGTGAAAAGGGCATTGAAGCTGCTGCCCGTGATGCCCGATATCAGATGTTCAGGCATGAATTACAAAAAGACGAAATTCTGGTAACCGCTCAACATCTTGATGATCAGGCGGAAACTTTTTTACTGGCATTAAAGCGTGGTAGCGGTCCGGCTGGCCTTGCTGCTATGCCTCCAGTCGCCGTATTTGCGGATACATTATTGTTTCGCCCACTGCTTGGTCATAGCCGGTGTGAATTGGAAATATATGCTAGCGAACATCGTCTGAATTGGATTGAAGACGACAGCAATCAGGATGATCGTTATGACAGGAATTTTCTGCGCTTACATGTTATGCCGTTACTGAATCAACGCTGGCCACATTTCCCACAATCTGTTGCTCGTAGTGCAAGTTTATGTGGTGAGCAGGAGCAGCTTCTGGATGAGTTGTTGAATGAATCTCTGAAAGGGCTAATAACTCAGGATGGCGCTTTAGGTATTTCACCTTTGGAAGTGTGTTCAGAGGCTAAACGAAATGCATTGTTACGCCGTTGGTTTGGTTACCATGACATGAAAATGCCCTCACGGGAGCAGCTTCACAGGCTTTGGTATGAGGTGGCCCTTGCTCGCACTGATGCTGAACCCCAGCTACAATTTGGTCAGTATAATGTACGGCGTTATAAGCAAAAACTTTGGTTGGTTCCTCAATTGCAATCTTTGAGAGACTCTATTCTTGCGTGGGATATTTGCAATACGTTGGTATTACCGGATAGCCTGGGAGAACTGAATATTTCTGATTGCGGTATTCAAGTAAGGGCACCCGCTAATAATGAGCAGGTGACTATCCGCTTTGGTGTACAGGGAATGATGAGTATTGTGGGTCGTCAACACTCCCGGCACAGTAAAAAATTGTGGCAGGAGCTTGGGGTTGCACCGTGGCTTAGAGAGCGAATTCCATTGCTTTATTACAACGAACAACTTATAGCTGCATTAGGTATTTTTATCACCAAAGAAAGCGAAGCGGCAAAAGGGCAGAGGACATTAACAATTGATTGGAATAAAACGTTGTTAAAATAAAGAGTTAAGCCGCCAGAGGCGGCCGTTTTTTGTCAGGATTCGGAATGTTCAACAATAACAGTACCAATTTCAGGGTGACTGAAACTGGCGATATGATCCAACCTTAGTTCTTGAGGGTTATTTGCTGTTTCGATTATCAGGTATTCAACTTTCTTTCTCAAAATCAAATCACAGGCTTTCCCTTCAATAACGTCACCACCTCGTAATTTTATGTGTAGATAGAGCTGATGTTGGCAAGCCAACTCAAGGTTGTCATAGTCGTCACAGTTAATTGGTTGATATTCAGTATTTATAGACATATTTGCTCACCACTATGGTTAGTGGCGGTTATTGCCGCCTGTGGTTGTTAAAAATTGTAATTCAAAAGCACTATTAATGACTATAGCACAGGAAATCAATCGTGATTAATGAATAACTTTGGTTATTCCTTCTGAACAGTAAGTAAATAAAAGTCTTATTTCACAGCAAGTTCCTGACAAAAGTATTAAAATCGGTTCAGATTATTTTACTATTATTGGGTAACATCCTTAAAAAGGACGGTATTTACGCTATTAAGCTGTAATAATTGCTATGTTCTTTGTGTTACTAATTAAGGTGAGTCACAGGGCTTACTATACTGTTTGGAGATAAGTGTGAATAAAAAACTTTTAACCGCATTAGTTGCTGTGGGTATATCTGCTTTGGTGGGATGTAAAGGCAACTTGGCACAGCAAACGAATTCACAGCCAGTGGATCAGACTTTTCATGGTGTTCTCCCTTGTGCTGATTGTTCTGGTATTGATACCACACTGTTACTGGATGATGATGGTACTTATATTCTGGAACAAACTTATCTTGGTACTCGTGATGGTGATCAGTCATTCTTTGAATCCGGCCTGTGGGCGAAAGATGGAAAAAAAATCCGTCTGGCAAAATCAGATGACCAGAAATATTACTATCTGCCGAAAGATGGAAACTTGGTAATGCTGGATATGGAAGGCAACACAATTGAATCATCATTCAGCTATGAGCTGAAACGGGTAAAACCGAAAAAACTAATGGGTGAATACAGTTACATGGCTGATGCCGCTTCATTTACTGATTGTAGTACAGGTAAGCATTATGACGTGCCGGAAAGTTTGGATTTGGAGCGAGGCTACCACCAAGTTGGCGTAGAAGGTGGAACACCGGTTTATGTTGAAGTTGAAGGCTATTATAGCGTGAGTCCTTCAATGGAGGATGGGCAATTTAATTCTGCCTTGATTCAGACAGGTAAAATTCATTTCGATAAATCGAAATCTTGTAATTTGAAGAAATAATTCTATTTTCAATATGAATGGTGATAATGAGCCAGAAGAGTAAGATGAGTTTACTTACCGCGTCTTTACGATCTGACCATTATCACCATACTGCTCAATAAGTTATTGCGATAACCTTAATTAACAACCAAGTTGTTGCTTTAGATAATCAGCAACATCGTTTAGTTTTAGTATCTGTTTTTCATCACTGCGACGATATTTATATTCCACTTCTCCATTATCGAGATTACGGTCACCGATAACGATAGTGTGTGGTACGCCAATAAGCTCCATATCAGCAAACATCACGCCTGGGCGTTCTTTACGATCATCGAAAATAACATCAATGCCGTTAGTGCGCAGATCGGTATACAGTTTCTCTGCAACTTCTTTAACACGATATGACTTGTGCATATTCATTGGCAGAATAGCGACCTGGAATGGTGCAATTGCATCAGGCCAGATGATACCGCGGTCATCGTGATTTTGTTCAATCGCTGCGGCGACAATACGGGTAACACCAATACCATAACAACCCATAGTGACGATCTGATTGTGACCGTCTTCGCCTTGAACGGTTGCTTTCATTGCATCAGAATACTTGGTGCCAAGTTGGAAGATATGACCAACTTCAATGCCACGTTTGATGAGTAATGTCCCTTTACCATCCGGGCTGGCATCACCTTCAACAACATTACGGATATCAGCAACTGTTGGTATTGGTAAATCCCGCTCCCAGTTGATTCCGAAATAGTGTTTGTCATCAATATTGGCACCTGCGCCAAAGTCATTCATCACTGCCACACTGCGGTCAATAATAACCGGTATTGGCAGATTGACGGGTCCCAGTGAGCCTGGACCGGCACCGACAATTGCACGAATCTCTTCTTCGGTAGCAAAAGTGAGAGGGCTGGCGACTAAAGATAATTTTTCTGCTTTGATTTCATTAAGTTCATGGTCGCCCCGGACCAGTAAGGCGATCAATTTATGGCCCGTATCTTCTGCTGCATGAACCATCAGAGTCTTAACCGTTTTTTCAATTGGCAGATTGAATTGTTCAACCAGTTCAGCGATTGTTTTTGCATTTGGGGTATCTACCAGATGCATCTCTTCTGTTGGTGTTGCACGATCATAAGCAGGAGCGATAGCTTCGGCCAATTCAATATTAGCTGCGTAATTGGATTCAGTTGAGAAAACGATATCATCTTCTCCACTGGCAGCCAGAACCTGAAATTCATGGGAAGCACTACCGCCGATAGAACCGGTGTCTGCCAGAACAGCACGGAAATCCAAGCCAATACGGGTAAAGATTTTGCTGTAGGCTTTGTACATGTTGTCGTAAGTTTCTTGTAGTGACTCTTGGGTAGCATGGAAAGAGTAAGCATCTTTCATTAAGAATTCCCGGGAGCGCATTACACCAAAGCGAGGGCGAACTTCGTCCCGGAATTTAGTCTGGATCTGGAATAAAGTCAGCGGTAACTGTTTGTATGAGCTGACGTCATTGCGGATCAGATCAGTAACGACTTCCTCATGAGTTGGACCCAGCACAAAAGGGCGATCCCCCCGGTCAGCAAAACGCAGTAATTCTGGGCCGTACTGTTCCCAGCGACCACTTTCCTGCCATAAATCTGCCGGCTGTACGACGGGCATAGATATTTCAATTGCTCCGGCATTGTTCATCTCTTCACGAACAATTTTCTCAACTTTTTTTAGTACTCGGACACCTGTAGGCATCCAATTATACAGACCTGAAGCGAGTTTACGGATCATGCCCGCACGAAGCATCAGTTTATGACTGACAACCTCTGCATCGGCAGGAGTTTCTTTTAATGTGGAGAGCAGATATTGGCTAGTGCGCATTGTTAGGGTTCCATTAGAGCAGCAAATTGCTTCTGACTGGCAGAAATTTACCAGCTAATAAAAAAACGAAAATAAGCCTTTAGTCTACCAGCGAGTTTAAGATGTCAAAAGGGCATATACTGATTTTTAAAGGGATTCAATGGAAAACACTTTAGTCAGTGTGCCACAGATTCTCCATCGCACGTTAAAATTCAGTAAATGAACGGCATATTCTCGATTTTCCTGTTCTCCTCTCCGGTAAGCAGGACGAGGATCTTGAGCCAAGACCTGACTGATAAAACGGCGTAAATCCGGGTAAGTGTCTTGAACTGAGATGAGCTGTTGTTCAGCGGCAGGTAAAAATATCACTTCCATACAGGCAGAAGGCGCTTCTTGAGCAAAACCTGCCACAGCGTGTGGCTGACATTCAGCGAAAGGCAAATAAGGTTTGATGTCAATAACAGGTGTACCATCAACTAAATCCAGGCTCCCCAATTCTAGCGTAACGCTACCTTTTCTGTATTCAATTCCTTTAAGTTCAATCAGAGACATACCAATGGGATTCGGTCGGAAAGTTGAACGGGTTGCGAATACGCCCATTTTTGCATTGCCACCTAAACGAGGAGGACGCACCATTGGCTTCCAGCCGCCTTCTATTGTTTGGTGAAAAATAAAAATAATCCACAGATGACTAAATTGTTCCAGACCACGAACTGCATCGGGTTGATTATAGGGTGGAAGCAATACCAATTGTCCCCCACCATCTTCAATAAGGCCAGGCTGGCGCGGAACGGCAAATTTTTCTTTATAAGGGGAGTGGATAACCCCTATTTGTGTGAAATGAAAATTGGTCATTGAGTAATAAGCAGGGCTGAACCTTCACATATTGCTACTTGGTAGCATCCTTGACCTGATAACATTTCGCACCGATGTAATAAAACTGCGTTAGCATTCAAATGAGCAGCCTTCGTTATCATTTGGTTACGTGCTATGGTGATATTAGCGGGTGGATCCTGTAAAGAACCACGACATGATTGACCAGAAACAATCCCTAAATCTTTAAATGAAGCACTTAATAGATCCTCACTTTTGGTATACAACTTTACGAATGAAGAAAGATTCTTTTTCTCTTCGGTTGATGCTTGTTTGAGTCTTATATCCGATGACTGGGAAGAGTCAGTCAATGTTGTCTGTTGCATTGAACATCCTGTTATGAATAGAGCTAACAAAGAGATAAACAGCTTACGCATTAATAGATCCTCGAATTTTTACTGTCAGAGTTAAGAGAATAGAATCAGGTTAACAAAAAAATATTGAAAACATGGTGCCATAACAAATCAGGCGGACAATTTGTCCGCCTGATTATTCTAATATCGATGAGTGTAATATGAAAGATTACCAGCCTTTCACCGCACCACCGTTAAAAATTTTATTGGCAGCTTCATCAACTTCATCGGATTGATATGCTTTAACGAATTTCTTAACGTTTTCAGCATCCTTGTTATCTTCACGGCTAACCAGCAGGTTTACATATGGAGAGTCTTTATTTTCGACAAATAAACCGTCTTTCGCTGGAGTCAGGCCAATCTGGCTGGCATATGTCGTATTAATGATTGCCAGAGCAATTTTTTGATCGTCCAATGAACGTGGTAATTGTGGCGCTTCTAGCTCAACTAATTTTAGATTTTTAGGATTTTCAGCAATGTCCAGAGTTGTTGGTAATAAGCCTATGTTATCTTTCAGTTTGATTAAGCCTTGTTTCTGTAACAGTAATAAGGAACGGCCTAAGTTCGTAGGATCATTTGGTAGCGCAATTTGAGAACCATCCTGTAATTCATCCAGGGATTTAATTTTCTTGGAATAACCCGCAATTGGATAAATAAAAGAGTTGCCAACGGTGACCAGTTTGTAACCACGATCTTTGATTTGTTGATCCATATAAGGTTTGTGTTGGTATGCATTCAGATCAATATCACCTTTACTCAGAGCCTCGTTTGGCAATACAAAATCATTAAAAGTGACCAGCTCTACATCAAGACCATATTTATCTTTAGCTACTTTTTTCGCAATTTCAGCAACTTCCTGCTCTGCACCAACGATAACGCCTACTTTAATGTGGTTTGGATCTTGTTTTTCCTGCCCACAACCAGCCAGAATTAGTGAACCTAAAAGAGCGCTGATAGTTGCGATGGCTCTTAATTTAATAGACATATTTTACCCCTATTGAATTCTGATTTATTAGCACCGATACCGGTGCTGTTTCAAAATAATTTTATTATTTGCGTGTTGTGGCTTTAACTAAACGGTCACCACTTAATTGAATTAAGTACACTAAAATAACCAGTAACACGAGTACAGTGTTCATTACTGTTGCATTATAGCCGATATAACCATATTGGTAGCCAATCTGGCCTAATCCGCCCGCACCTACAGCACCTCCCATTGCGGAATAACCTACTAACGTAATCAGGGTAATTGTAGCCGCATTGAGCAAACCCGGTAACGCTTCAGGTAACAGAATTTTCTTCACAATCTGGAACGGAGTTGCTCCCATTGCGCGAGCTGCTTCAATTAATCCTGATGGAATTTCCAGTAAAGCATTTTCCACCATCCGGGCAATAAATGGTGCAGCACCTATGGTTAATGGAACAATGGCGGCCTGTAAACCGATAGATGTTCCAACAATCAATCTGGTAAAAGGAATCATCCATACCAATAAAATAATAAATGGGATAGAACGGAAAATATTCACTATCGCTGAAAGAAAACGATAGAGTTTACTGTTTTCCATAATCTGACCAGGGCGGGTGACATATAACAGTACACCTATTGGCAGCCCAATAATAAAGCCAAAGAAACCGGAGACAAAAGTCATTACCAGAGTTTCCCAGACGCCTTTAGCCAGCAATAAAATCATTCCTTCAGACATAACCGAGAACCTCTACTTTCACATGATGGTCTTGTAAAAATTTAATTGTTGATTCAACGCCGCCATTTTCACCGTGTAATTCCGCTAACATCACACCAAATTTTACTCCACCGGCATAGTCGATTTGGGAACTTAATATATTCATATCAATATCAAAACGACGTACTGCCATCGAAATCAGAGGTGCGTCTACAGACTGACCGGTAAACTCCAGTTTCAATAATGGGCTGAGATCTGGGGCTGGGTTGCTTTGCATTTTTTGCACATAATCTTCAGGGATATCCAGATGCAAAGTTGATTGGATAAATGCCTGAGCAATAGGTGTCTTGGGGTGAGAGAACACTTCACTGACAATGTCCTGTTCAATCAATTGCCCACCGCTGATAACTGCAACCTGGTCACATATACGTTTGACGACATCCATCTCATGTGTAATTAACAGAATAGTCAAACCCAAACGGCGATTAATATCTTTCAATAATTCCAGAATAGACCGGGTTGTTGCTGGATCCAGAGCGCTGGTTGCTTCATCACATAAAAGGACTTTAGGTGAATTAGCTAAAGCACGGGCAATAGCAACACGTTGTTTCTGTCCGCCAGAGAGATTTGCCGGATAAGCATCGTGTTTATCTGCAAGGCCAACAAGTTCTAATAACTCATCTACCCGTTTTTTTATTTCTGCCTTTGGAACATTATCTAATTCTAAAGGTAAGGCTATGTTGCCAAAAACTGTTCTCGAAGACAGCAAATTAAAGTGTTGGAAAATCATGCCAATGCGGCGACGCGCATGGGTCAGATCACTATCAGATAGGATAGTCAGATCCTGACCATCAACCAATATTTGCCCGGAAGTTGGACGCTCAAGCATATTCACACAGCGAATTAACGTACTTTTACCTGCACCAGATGAACCGATGACACCGTAAATTTGCCCTTGCGCAACATGCAGACTGATATCTGAAAGTGCGTTGATAGAGCGGGCACCCTGATGGAATATTTTATTGATATGAGACAGTTTTATCATTTTTATTCTTATAAAAGTTCGAAAATTGATAGTTTGAACATTTTTGAGAAAACAAACCACTAGTTAAATTGGATGTTAAGGTGTCTAGACGTCTAAGTCAACTGGGAATAAATTAATTGCTGCATTCTCATTCATCGCTAAATCATGCCATACTGGTAACTTCTTACATTGCTTGGAGCAATCAGGTGACACAAGGTATTCCTGCCGTATTTTTAGATCGTGATGGAACAATAAATATCGATCATGGTTATGTACACGAAATAGATGATTTTCAATTTATCGATGGTGTCATTGAAACCATGATTGAATTGAGAAAAATGGGGTATGCACTGGTATTAGTCACAAACCAGTCAGGTATTGCCCGTGGCATTTTCAATGAAGAACAATTCTTGCAACTGACAGAATGGATGGATTGGTCACTGGCAGATCGCGGCGTAGATTTGGATGGCATTTATTATTGTCCCCATCATCCAGATGCGACTGAAGAACAATATAAGAAGAGTTGTGATTGTCGTAAACCACAACCAGGTATGCTGCTGGATGCACAAAAAGAGCTTGGCATTGATATGGCTGCTTCTTATATGGTTGGTGACAAACTGGAAGATATGCAAGCGGCGGTGACGGCGAAAGTTGGTACTAAGGTATTAGTTCGTACAGGTAAACCAATTACAAATGAAGCAGAACAAGCGGCTGATTTGATAATCAATAGCCTTGTAGACTTGCCTAAAGCGATTAAAAACATCAGGAAGTAGTCTTTTTTGTTCTTTATATCATCTTTTTGTTGAAGAAGTACGCTAACGGAAGTTTTTTTTAATTAAACGCTTGCCAGCGCCGAAGAACTCCCTATAATGCGCCACCACTGACCGACACAACGCTGACAAAGCGTGTGAGGCCAGGCAGAGTAAAGTGAATTAAGCGCTTGACTCTGCGGGCGAAAAGCGTAGTATACGCAGCCCGGCTGAACGAGAATATTAATTTTTGTTTCAGCCTGCTCTTTAACAATTAATCAGATAATCTGTGTGGGCACTCACAAGACCGTATCACAAAAAAATACACTAAAGTCTTGAAGAGTGAACAACAGTTAATTCATTACGAAATAACAGTCAGTTTCTTTGAGCATCAAGCTTTTAATTGAAGAGTTTGATCATGGCTCAGATTGAACGCTGGCGGCAGGCCTAACACATGCAAGTCGAGCGGTAACAGGAAAGTGCCTGCACTTTTGCTGACGAGCGGCGGACGGGTGAGTAATGTCTGGGGATCTGCCCGAGGGCGGGGGATAACCACTGGAAACGGTGGCTAATACCGCATAATGTCGCAAGACCAAAGTGGGGGACCTGAAAGGGCCTCACGCCCGTGGATGAACC